>NZ_DF978446.1:0-70160 GCF_002897135.1 Nostoc cycadae WK-1
TGAATCAAATTTTTCGTGAATTGGTATTACTCCACAGCAACCAGCAAAAATTAAAACCCTGGCTGAATTAGAACAGGAAATAGCCACACAAGGGCAAGTTCGGAGTAACTCCTCTCAACAAAAACCTGGCAAAGCCAAAAAAGGTATAGGTAAACTGATTTGGATCACAATCCTCCTTGGCGTTCCCGCAGGTATAGTTTGGGTGGCAAATCAGCCTTCACCAATGATTCGCCGGACTGTGGTGCAAAATGCGCCATTGTTGTTGCTCCCCAGTTACATCAGTATAGAACAACATTATCGGCAAGCCTTGGTGTCACTGGAACAAGCTGAATACTTGATTGAAAAACCAACTAGTGCAGCCGATTTAGCGTTGGGTGAAGAACAACTGCAACAGACAAAAATACATCTCAATAATTTGCCAACTGTATTAGCCAACGATTGGCCAGAATATAAATATGGCTGGTATGAATGGCGGTTCAGCGTTTATGGTTTGAATGCGGCGCGTCGTCAAGTAGGACAATTAGAAGCCAAGGCTTTTCAAGAAAAAAATGCTCAAACATTGCTGGTTGATTATAACCAAGCATTCTTAAATGCTAAACAGCAGTATCAACAAGCTACAACTATAACCGATAAAAAGTCAGCGATCGCAGCTTGGCGTTCAGCACTCGATAAATTAGCAGAAATTCCCGGCCAAACCTTAGCTGGACAAACTGCTCAAAATCAACTAGATGGCTACAAGCGAGAATTTCAGGAAGTTGTCGGATTAGCCGCAGGTAATGAACGTGTCAGTACTTTAATTACCGCCGCCCAGCAATTTTCTTGGCAAGCTGCAAAAGCAGGTCAAAATCCACCGCACACCGTTACTGAATGGCAACAAATAGAAAATTTGTGGTCTGAAGCAATTAATCGTTTACAACAGATTTCTTCCTCAGATTTAGTAGGTTATGCCCAAGCACAAAAGTTATTAGCAACTTATGAAACTAATTTGGGTCAGGTGAAAATCAGACGACAAGCTGAGGCTGATGCTGTACAAACTTTAGCTAGAGCGCAACAAGAAATTGAAAACTTAGTAGCTTCTATGCCCAATGACCCCAAAAATTGGGATCGTAATCGGGTAATTAGTCAGTTGCACAGTATTATTAACCAATTAGAAAAGGTAGAAAAAGGTACAACTGTTTATTTAAAAGCTCAAGAGTTGTTGCTATCTGCCAATAATAAATTCAAACAATTCCAGTAAGACTTTTCCATTAATGCTAACTTTTGCACTCTGATTCAAGATTTCAAATCTAGTAATCCTTCTTCTTTTAATTTGGGATTGAAGCGGAGTTGCATTTGCAAACCACGCGATTCTAAAACTTTTAAAATTTCTGCTTCAACTCGCCGTGCTACATTCTTAATAACTTTTATTTGTGCTAACTCATCATTAGCAGGATTTTGATAATTAATCTGTTCTTCTGGTGTCATCAGACTTTTAACGTTGATCGGTTGTGTCCATATTTCTTTATTCTCTCCATTTCCTCTGGGTACAGTTTCATTTTCGGCAATCCAGGCATTTTCAATATTTTCTAAAACTGTACGATTGGGACGTTCAATAGTTTGTCCTTTCACCCAGTAACATTGTTCTGGTTGACGGACTAAATGTTGTTTCAAACTTAAATAAATATCACGAGAATATCCAACAAATTGTAGCGATTTATTTTGGTCAAATATTGCATATACACCTATTTTTCCTTGAAATATGTCAGGTAATTGGCCTGCATCATCAATATAAGGAATATACTCTAGGGTTGTTAAAGATGGAAGATTTGTTTCGTCAGCCATAGCTAAAATTTGATTTGGTGATTCATTAATTGGAAATTCCTATAGTAAATAATTTGAACATAATTTTTACGATATAGTCAAAAGAAAAAGGCAAAAGAAAAGTTTCTTTTGCCTTTTGTGCTAATTATGAACTTTCGATTTACATATCGAAATCATCGTCATCATCGTCAACTTCCTCATATTCATCTTCTTCGTCATCGGATACGAGGTCATGGACTTCATGGACTCCATCAAGAATCAAATCATCTTCATCCAAGATTGAGCCTGTGCGTCGGCTACCATAAGTACCTTCGGTTAGAGAAGGTGTATCTAAATTGTAGGCACGAGCAGTGCGATCGTCTAACACCATATCTAGTGGATCATCTACCTCATCCAGAACGCTGGTGGTGTCCAGAGTTGCGTAATCTTCGAGCGCACCGGGTTCATCATAGGTATTGTATCCAGTACCCGCCGGAATCAAGCGTCCAATAATTACGTTCTCTTTTAGACCCCGCAGCCAGTCAGATTTCCCTTCAATTGCTGCTTCCGTTAAGACCCTGGTGGTTTCTTGGAAAGATGCAGCCGAGATAAAGCTGTCGGTGTTCAAGGATGCTTTGGTGATACCCAACAATACTGGTGTGTATTGCGCTCTCGCACCACCTGTAATCGCCATTGCTTCGTTGACTTGTTCAACTTGGCGCAATTCTACCAACTCGCCAGGCAGCATGGTGGTATCTCCACCATCATCAATCCGCACTTTGTTGGTCATTTGGCGGACAATCACTTCGATGTGTTTGTCGGCAATATCAATCCCTTGGGATTGATACACCAATTGCACTTCGTTCACCAAGAATGTTTGCACCTTCTGCAAAGCATGGCTGGCGCAAGCGTAGACTCCATCTTCAGAACCCAAGCTAAAGAAGATTTCCAGGATTTCGTGGGGGTTAGATGGGCCGTCAGTGATTGGTTGTCCAGCGGCGACGTGATAACCATCAGGTACTATCAAGTTTTGTCCAGGGCCAAGGGGATAGTCGGTGACTACACCATTGGATTCGACAATTTTCACTGCGATCGCTTCATCGCCATCACCATAAACAACCTTGACTTCCCCAGCGCGGCGGACTAAGACGCACGCTTCTTTTGGTTTACGAGCTTCCAGCAGTTCTTCAATCCGCGGCAAACCTTGAATGATGTCTCCGGTTTTAGCTCGTTCAAATACCAACAGCACTAAGTTATCACCGCGCTGTACTAAATCGCCGTCTTCTATCTGCAAAACTGCACCAGGACTGACTCGATAGGGACGACCAGCACGAATAGTTACAGTATAATTCTGCGTACTGAGGGCTGATTCGTCACCAGCTGATGCTGGAGCCGCAGCTTTAATATCTACAATTTCCCCAGATTCTTCTGCAAATACTCCCGGAGTAATTTCGGCACCTTCTACCATCAAATCCCCAACTTTGACCTTGGGTTTAGAGGCAGTTGTCATCGAAATCATGTCGCTGTGACGCAATACTAAGCAACGGCGTACAGTTTCTGTACCTTTTTGTACACCCCGAACAATACCCCCTTCTTTACACAAGATTTGGGTACTGGCGACTACAGCACCAGGAGCAATGGTTTGGCCATCTTGTACTTGCAGTGCTGTCTGAGTACTACCTTGAGTAGCATCAGCAACAATATCCCGCCGAATAACCAACGATTCCAAAATTACTAGCTGCAAGCGCTGTATATCTGGATCTTGCAGATCAGGAACCAATTCAATATCTGCTGCTAAAGGAGAAGCATTATGGTCTTGTTCACCTTCTTGCTCAATTTCCAATACTAGTTGAGTGCGTAACAGTTCCACGCCTTCTACAGATTTGACGCGTTCCGCATCTTTGTAAGGTAGACGCTGTACTGCTCGCAGTTGAATTGAACGTCCGGTTTGCTGACTCACAGATGTGGTGGAAGGTACATCTGGGGTGTTGGGTACGGCAAATTCCACTACAGGCCGACTTAACAAGGCTGGGCCTTCTGGAGATTCTACATACTGGATGTAGCGCAATTCCGTAAAGGTTTGTCCCAACAATTCTTCACCAGGCTGAATAAAGGTGTTATCTCGCCCAATGACCGCTTCTGGATCATCAACCATTAGCAGTTCGCCGGGTTTAACTACCACTTCCCGCAGAATGTCGTTTTTCTGGGTAACTTCTACTACACCGCTGTTTTGGCAGAAGATATCTTTCACGACTTCCGAGCCAGCTTCGACAAACTGACCATCTTCCACTAACAGCAAGGAGATATCTTTATTCACCTCGTGGGTTTCTTCGGGAATCCACAACATTGTGCCTCCCTGTACCACTTCATAACCTTGTTTGGCTTTGCCTTTCTTCTGGACTTCTAGTCCGGCGAATTTCAAAAAGCCACCAGTGGTAGTGCGATAGCGGTCATCAATTAATTCGGCTACTACTTGACCATTCTGCACTTTTGTGCCTGGTGTGGCTCGGAGGTTGAATTCCTGATTATTGCCAGTGGAGATTAGGTAGTTGTTTCGCCCTTGAGAACTGTTAACGGTAACAGCTGCTTGGTCTAATACTACTGAAGCCGTGATGATTTCAATTTCTCTGGTACTCTTACCAGGAGTCGCTTCTGGTAAACGCACCACACCACCATGCTGACTGGTGAGCCTGGTTTCGGCTAAAACGCCGTTCGTGGCGATGCGATCGCCATTATTCACGACCAGTTCTGCACCAGGGGGCAAGTTATAAACTTCCCCAGACAAAATCCAAATCAAACCACCTCGTGATGCGGTGGTTGTGGTGTTACCTTGACGGTCTGTTTTTTGTTCAGCAACGACATCGGCAAATTTGACCTCTCCGGCTAAGTCAGTGGCCACATCTTTGACCGCTTTTTCGGTGTTGGTACGAGTTGTCCGACCACCAATTGCGACTTCTGCCAGTAATTGTCCTAGTTTTACCTGTTGACCATCAACTATATATAGTGTGGAACCTTGGGTAACTTGAATTTCTTGGGCAACTGGAGTTTCTGAACCTTCTTTCTTGGGTTCTAACATCAAGATGCCGTTAGCTTCCACATACAAAGCATCTTCCCCGTGGCGGGTACGGTAGGGTCTTGTCCGCAATTTGCGCGGAATCTTGACTGTCCCAGCCATTTTTGAGCGCACTTGCTGGGCTACTTCTCCAGTGAATACACCCCCGGTGTGGAATGTCCGCATGGTTAGCTGAGTACCGGGTTCTCCGATACTTTGGGCAGCGATGATCCCCACAGCTTCGCCCAAGTCTACCATTTTGGCGTGAGCCAAGCTCCAGCCGTAGCAGTGTTGACAAACAGAACGTGCAGCTTCACAGGTGAGGGGCGATCGCACAACCACTTGTGTTACCCCAGCTTTTTGAATTATTTTTGCTAAGTCATCAGAAATGGGGGTGTTGCGTGGTGCTATTACTTCTTTGGTTGTAGGATGTACTATATCCTCTCCCACTACCCGTCCCATCAAGCGTGTTGCCAGAGGAATCAAGGTTTTGCTACCTTCTGTCATCGACTGTAGAGCTAGACCTCTGCTAGTACCGCAATCAAATTCTCGAACAATCACATCCTGAGATACGTCAACCAGACGGCGCGTCAGATAACCAGAGTCAGCCGTCCGTAACGCTGTATCTACCAATCCTTTACGCGCACCGTAAGAGGAAATAATATATTCTGTGACAGTCAAACCTTCTCGGAAGTTGGTTTTAATCGGTAAGTCAATAATTTCCCCTTGGGGATCTGCCATCAGTCCCCGCATCCCCACTAACTGACGGACTTGGGAAATATTACCCCGCGCCCCAGAAAACGCCATCATGTACACGGAGTTGAGGGGATTAGTTTTCTTGAAATGGACAACTACCTCGTCTTTGAGAGCTTCACTAGTACCATTCCAAGTATCAATTACTTTTTGGAAGCGTTCAACTTCAGTGATTTCTCCCCTCTGGTAACGCGCTTCTGTCGCCCGAATCTCTTCTTCTGCGGCTTCTAGAAGACTGCGCTTACTCGGTGGCACCATCAAATCATCCACACTGATTGATACCCCGGCTCTAGTAGCGTAACGGAAACCTAAATCTTTCAGTTTATCCGCCATCACTGCTGTTCGCGCCGTCCCGTAGTGCGTAAACGCCCAAGAGATAAGATTTCTCAGTTGACCTTTATCAACTACGCGATTGCGAAAAACTTTTTTTTCGTTAGTCATTAGTCATTAGTCCTTAGTCAATAGTCATTGGTCAAGAGTCAACAGTCATCAGTCAAATACTTTTGACTGATGACTTTTGACTTTTGACTTTTTTAACTTGCTAGTGCTTCCTGAATGGCATTGTTGTAAATGACACGTCCAGGTGTTGTGCGTATATACTGAGAAATCAAATTTCCTTGGGAGTCTTCTCGAACTCGGCGGAACTTATACATTAATGTTCGAGTACCGTCATCGTTATTAGTTACTTCCAACGGTTCTGTATCGGGTTGATCTGACTCCAGTTCACCATCAAACCGCACGTAGATGTAGGCATGTAAATCTATTTCCCCTTGCTCAAACGCCATAATTACATCCTCTAGGGACGCAAAGTACTTACCAGCACCTTTCGTAGCGTGAGGATTTTCTGCGGTTAAATAGTATGCCCCCAATACCATATCTTGGCTGGGTGTAATTATTGGTTTACCTGTAGCAGGCGACAAAATATTATTAGAAGCCAACATCAATAACCGTGCTTCTGCCTGACTTTCTAAAGATAGTGGTACGTGTACCGCCATTTGGTCTCCATCAAAGTCAGCATTAAAGGCTGGACACACCAATGGATGCAGTTGAATTGCTCTTCCTTCCACCAAAATTGGTTCAAAGGCTTGAATCCCCAAACGGTGCAATGTCGGTGCGCGGTTGAGCATCACTGGGTGTCCTTCGATCACCTCTTCCAGTACATCCCAAACACTGGGATCATTCCGGGATATCAGCTTCTTGGCAGCCTTAATGTTATTCACCATTCCGCTGCGAATCAAGCGGTTGATCACAAATGGTTGAAATAGCTCAATTGCCATTTCTCTAGGTAAGCCGCACTGGTGAATATTCAGTTTCGGCCCCACCACAATTACCGAACGTCCAGAGTAGTCAACCCGTTTACCTAACAAGTTTTGCCGGAAGCGTCCTTGCTTACCCTCAATAATGTCAGATAAAGATTTTAGCGGTCGGTTATTAGCACCAACTACTGTGCGACCCCGACGACCGTTGTCAATCAAAGCATCTACTGCTTCTTGCAGCATCCGCTTTTCGTTCCGCACAATAATTTCTGGGGCTAAAATTTCTTGTAGGCGCGCTAGACGGTTGTTGCGGTTAATCACCCGTCTGTATAAATCATTCAAGTCACTGGTGGCAAACCGTCCACCATCTAATTGCACCATTGGGCGCAAATCAGGCGGAATCACGGGGATAACTGTCATTACCATCCACTCTGGTTTAGAACCAGTCGCAATGAAGTTATCAATTACCCGCAGGCGCTTAATCAGTTTTGCTCGTTTTTGTCCTTTAGCTGTACTAATTTCTTCGCGTAGACTTTCTGCTTCTTGCTCTAAATTAATATCGGCTAACAAGCGCAGCAGTGCTTCCGCACCAATACCTACCTCTACTCCTTGTAAGGTAGAGTCTTCGCTATAAATTTGGTCTTCAATTTCCAACCACTGGTCTTCACTCAGTAGTTGCTTATAAGTTAAAGTTTCGGCATTACCAGGGCTGAGAACAACATACGAGTTGAAATACACTATTTGTTCTACATCCCTCAAAGGCATATCCAACAGGATGGCAATATAACTGGGAATACCTTTGAGATACCAGACATGGGCTACAGGTGCTGCGAGTTTGATATACCCCATACGATGGCGGCGCACCCTAGATTCTGTGACTTCTACACCACAGCGTTCGCAAACAATACCTCTGTGGCGGACTCTCTTATATTTACCACAGTGACATTCCCAATCTTTTGCAGGGCCAAAGATGCGCTCGCAAAATAAGCCATCCATTTCTGGCTTCAAAGTCCGGTAGTTAATCGTTTCTGGTTTGGTGACTTCACCTACTAATTGACCATTGGGTAGGGTGCGTTCGCCCCATTGCCGAATGCGTTCTGGTGATGCCAAGCCGATTTTTACGTAGTCAAACTGATTAGTTTGGGCTGATCTCATTTCTTTATTACTAAGTTCAAAGTTATGAGTTATGTAAATACACGAGGTTATAAACCCGTGTTAGGAAAGATATTTAGTTTTAGAAGGGAGCGGGGAGAAGAAAAATCCAAAATTTTCTCCTCTCCATTCCCTTTTTACTCGTCGTCTTCCAATGATTCACGGGAAAGAGATTCGTAAGTAGGTCGTGGTGGTGTGCGTCTGGCGGCTTGGTCTGCCATTAAATCGACTTCTACGTCTAAAGAACTCCCATCTGCTTGGGTTTCTACTTTATGAACAGCAATATCTAATCCCAAAGATTGCAGTTCTCGCATCAACACCTTAAAGGATTCAGGTGTTCCTGGTCGAGGAATCGCCTTACCTTTAACGATCGCATTTAGCGCTTCATTTCGTCCCTGCATATCGTCGGATTTGACTGTCAGCAATTCCTGCAAGGTGTAGGCTGCACCAAAGGCTTCCAATGCCCACACTTCCATTTCTCCAAATCGCTGACCACCTTGTTGCGCTTTACCACCCAAGGGTTGCTGAGTAACCAAGGAGTAAGGGCCTGTAGACCGAGCGTGGATTTTATCATCCACTAAATGCACCAGTTTCAGCATGTAAGCCACGCCTACTGTGACTGGTCGGTCAAAGGGTTCACCTGTACGACCGTCAAACACCATGATTTTACCGGGATCATCTGGGTTATATACCCAGTCTCTACCTGTTTCGTCCCGCGCTTCTTGCAATTTGCCATGCACAATTCTGCGGGATGACTCTTCGCCGTACATTTCATCGAAGGGAACTATCTTAAACCGCACTCCCAAGGTATGACCAGCCCAACCCAACAGACATTCAAATACTTGTCCCACGTTCATCCGGCTAGGTACGCCCAAGGGGTTAAGGACAATGTCTACGGGTGAACCATCGGGTAAGTAAGGCATATCTTCCAGGGGCAATATCCGGGAAATAATTCCTTTATTGCCGTGGCGACCCGCCATTTTGTCTCCGACTTGAATTTTTCGCTTTTGCGCGACATACACCCGCACTACCATATTGGCTCCAGGTGGTAGTTCATCGCCTTGTTCACGAGTGAACAAGCGCACATCAACTACGCGACCTTTTTCACCGTTAGGTACACGCAAAGAGTTATCGCGTACATCCCGCGCTTTTTCACCAAAGATGGCTCGCAAGAGTTTTTCTTCTGGTGGTTGGTCAGATTCACCCTTAGGTGTAACTTTACCGACTAAGATGTCTCCTGATTCTACCCATGCCCCAATCCGGATAATGCCTTGTTCGTCTAACTGGCGCAAAGCATCTTCCCCGACGTTGGGAATTTCTCTGGTAATTTCTTCTGGGCCTAATTTTGTTTGTCGAGCCTCAATTTCATATTTTTCAATGTGAATTGAGGTGTAAACGTCATCCTGTACCAGTCGTTCAGAAATCAAAATTGCGTCTTCATAGTTGTAGCCTTCCCAAGGCATATAAGCGACGACAATATTTTGTCCTAGTGCTAGTTCACCACCTTCTGTGGAGGAACCATCTGCTAGGACTTGTCCAGCCACAACTCGTTCACCCATTCTGACCAAGGGTTTTTGGTTTAAACAGGTATCTTGGTTAGAACGTTGGTATTTAGAAACGGTGTATCTAATTTCTGGTGCATTTGGTTTGGGACGGACGCGAATTTCTGTCGCGTCTACATAGGTAACATCCCCATCAGTTCGGGAGACAATTACCATCCCAGAGTCTCTCGCGCCTTGAGCTTCCAAACCAGTTCCGACTAAGGGACGCTCTGGTTTGAGCAAGGGTACTGCTTGGCGTTGCATGTTAGAACCCATCAGCGCTCGGTTAGCATCGTCATGTTCCAAGAAAGGAATCATACTGGTTGCTACCGATACAATCTGCACTGGGGAAACGGCTACGTAGTCTACCTGTTCTGGTGTCGTGGTGGAGAATTCTTGGCGGTAGCGGACTGGTACTTGTGGCCCAATAATGTAGCCATTTTCATCAACTGGAATATCTCCTGGTGCTACCCGCAGATCATCTTCTTCATCGGCGGTCATGTACACGGGTGCTAGGTCAAATCTGACCCGTGCGTTTTCTACTGGTCGGAATGGTGTTTCTAAAAATCCGTACTGGTTAACGCGTGCATGGGTCGCCAAGGAACCAATCAAACCAGCGTTGGGGCCTTCTGGAGTTTCGATGGGACAAATCCGTCCGTAGTGGGAGGGGTGAATATCCCGTACCGCAAACCCTGCCCGTTCTCTGGTCAAACCACCAGGGCCTAAAGCGGAAAGTCGGCGTTTGTGGGTCAGTTCTGCCAGGGGATTGGTTTGATCCATGAACTGACTTAATTGGCTGGAACCAAAGAATTCTTTGATAGCTGCGACTAATGGTTTGGGGTTAACCAAAGATGCTGGTGTCAAAACTTCGGCATCAGATACAGTCATCCGTTCGCGGATAATCCGTTCTAAGCGGTTTAAGCCAACTCTTACTTGGTTTTGCAGTAATTCGCCCACACTTCTGACACGGCGATTACCCAAGTGGTCGATGTCATCTATGCTACCGATGTCATATTCTAGGTTGATCAGGTAATCGACTGCTGACAAAATATCGCCAGGAGTCAGGACACGCATGGTGTCAGGAACTGACAGCCGCAATTTCTTGTTGAGTTTATAGCGACCAACTCGACCCAAGTCATAGCGTTTGGGATCGAAAAAGCGAGAATCTAATAGTTGTTGTCCACCTAATACGGTTGGTGGTTCACCGGGACGAAGTTTACGATACAACTCCATCAGGGCTTCTTCTTCTGAGAATTGCCCTTCTTTTTCGATGGTTTTTTGGAAATATTCTGGGTGGCGGAGGGCATCAAAAATTTCGTTATCCGATAAACCCAATGCTTTCAGCAGTACCTGCGCTGAAAGTTTCCGGGTTTTGTCGATGCGTACCCAAACTAAATCATTTCGGTCTGTTTCAAATTTTAGCCATGCTCCTCGGTTAGGAATGAGGCTGGCTGAATAAGTCCGTCGCCCGTTTTTATCGATTTCTGATTTGTAGTAAACTCCAGGCGATCGCACAATTTGGTTGACAATTACCCGCTCGGCTCCGTTAATAATGAACGTGCCGCGATCGGTCATTAACGGCAAATCACCAATAAATACTTCTTGTTCTTTAATGTCCCCTGTTTCTTTGTTCAACAGGCGTGTAGGGACATACATCTGCACTGCATAAGTACTATCTCGCCGTTTTGCTTCCTCAACGCTGTATTTTGGCTCCTTCAGTTTATAGTTATGTCCTAAAAAATGCAGTTCGAGTTTACCTGTATAGTCTGTAATAGGACTAAAGGAGTTCAGTTCTTCTATCAACCCTTCTTCTAAAAACCAGCGAAAGCTTGATCGCTGAATTTCAATCAAGTCGGGCAACAAAAAGGCGGGTTCCAGATATTTGTCGTTATTCATGCCTCTACCTTTGTCAACCTGGTTAAACTTTTAGAGGACACTGCTGTGGGACGGTTCCTGCTACTAGCCAGTGTCCGTATTTGTTGGGGAACTTCTCCTTGTGCCACCTGTTATGGATTTATGCAGCTAACCGCAGCATTTTTTTAATCTGGACAGGGTGATTTTGACAAGGGGGGTAAACGCCCTTGCAAGCCATCAATAGCTGTTAAAACCCAGCTATTAACTTGTTTTCTCAACGAAAAGTTGAGATATTTCTGCATTTGCTTTACTTTCCTCACTTCCCCTCTCAAAAGCGCGTAGATTAGCTTACGCTTCTCAAAATTGTTGCACCTTTAAATACACCGTTTATCTTGACGGCAAATCAAAAGATAATCAGCCGGATGATATAGGCGTTGAATCAAAATGGCTATATTTTGGTGGGTTTTACTCACAAGATACTTACTTTTAACAATTTTCTATAGTTTTAGATACAAAGCAGGGTATATTTTGCCAAATTTTAGCTCAATGTTGGTTGTCACGGTTATTCTTTTATGCCGAGCATCCGTATGTGGAGAGTGGAGGATGGTCAAGTTGATAACAATAAATAAGCTTAAAAGTTTTTTGTTTCTTCCTTTATCATTATGACGCAAGCAAAATGTTTTGGAGGGATTAATATTAACATATTTTTATCCTCCTGAGCTTTTAATTATTTTTACCACACCCTGTAATCACCATATTTGACTTTTATAAAGCCAAACCAAATAATTTACAGGCATTTTGCGTGGTTTGGTGGGCGATCGCTTCTACAGTCTCTCCCCGCAATTCGGCTAATTTTTCCGCTACATAGCGCACATAAGCCGGTTCATTGCGTTTCTCACCCCGTTTGGGAACAGGAGCCAAAAAAGGACAGTCTGTTTCGATTAGTAAGCGATCGCTACTGACCATAGCGGCTGAGGCGTGAATCTCTTTAGCGTTTTTGAATGTGACAGTCCCGCTAAAGCTAATGTAAAAACCCAGGTCAAGGAACCATTGGGTTTCTTCTGGTGTTCCACCCCAGCAGTGCATTACACCCCGAATTCCTCCTTGGATTTCCTGCCATTTTTGCAAAATTTCCCTGACATCACTGGCCGCATCACGACAGTGAATAATTACAGGGAGGTTGAGTTCAGAGGCGATCGCTAATTGCGATTCAAAAACTAGGCGCTGTTGCTCATAGTTTTCAGCTTTGTAGTAATCCAGCCCCATTTCTCCAATCGCCACTACTTTTGGTTCGGAACTTGCCAAGGATTTAATTGTCTCGGCTGTATAACTTTGCCATTTTTCGGCATCCAAGGGATGCAGGCCAACGGCAAAACTCAGTTCGGGAAATTGGTGAGCAATAGTTTGAATGCTAGAAAACTCTGATGGTTCAACACAGGAGTGTACTAATCGCACTACCCCCGCTTCTTGCCATCGCGATCGCACTGCGGCTAAATCTGGCTGGAAGTTATCAAAGTTAAGATGAACGTGGGTGTCAATTAGTTGCATTTTAGTCAAATGTCAATGGTCAATAGTCCAGAGTTAATAACTAAGACTTTGGACTATTGACTTTGGACTAATTACTGTGGTGTTTAGGTGACTGGCTTGAGTTTATGAGCCAATCTCGATTTTTTCCTAGCCCCATTGTTAGGGTGCAGAATGCCTCGCTTGACAGCTTTATCGATTTTGCTGTAAGCCTCAGCCAGACGCTCATCTACTTGTTGTTTGAGTTCGGGCGTAGGATTAGCCGCGTAGGTTGCTACCACAGTCAAGTATTTTTTCATCAGCGTCTTAACAGCTGATTTGTAAGTTTTATTCCGCAGCCGATTGCGTTCGGCGATATTGGCGCGTTTAAGAGCAGACTTTGTATTCGCCACAGTCGATTCCAAAAAGACTATTGATATGTACACACACTACTAGATTTACTAATATAGCATTCATCTTGCCAATGTCAGAATTTCTCAAAAAAATATTGAGACTGAGTTCAAGACTCAAAGGTATTGGGAAATGAGCCATTCTCTGGCAATTTTTTCAGTAGATTTAATTTGTATGCCAAACCAAGTAAATAAGCTAAAATAAAGTACTTCAATAAATTATCTACCTAACTAACTACCACCTGAACCAGCGGTGTGACTGTCAATGTTACTTCCGAATCAGGCTGTATTGTCAGTAGACAGAAACTATAAATATAAATTTCAGGTGTTTACGTGTACACAAATCATACATTGTTTTTGTAAGCATGTTAAAACCTGAGAAACTTCCTCATCTAAATTAAGTAACCCATGTGCTGGCAGCCTTGGGAGTATCAAAAAAATCCAGGTTAAGCTAGAGATGAGAATCAAAGTAAAGCTTGCTCCTTTTGGGGGTCAAGCGCAAGGCTAATTCTCAAGCGGGAATAATCTAAAATTTTGGCATTTTCCTTACTCCATGCTGCGAATCATTACTCAGCAGGCAGACGTTAAAGCAGAACTACAACGTATCTGCGATCGCACCCATGACGAACAGGTGGTTCACAAAGAAGCAACGGTGCGGGAAGTGTTGCAAGCTGTGAAGCGCCAAGGCGACAAAGCTGTGTTACATTACACTGCTGAATTTGACAACCAAACCTTGAAGCTGGAAGAACTGCGCGTCACGGGTTCCGAACTAGATACAGCGTACCAACAAGTATCTCAAGAATTGCTCCAAGCAATTCAGTTAGCTGCTCGTCAAATTGAAGCATTTCACCGTCAGCGAGTCCCCAAAAGCTGGGTAAACTTCGGAGAAGATGATGTGGTGTTGGGTAAACGCTACACCCCTGTAGATCGAGCCGGGATATATGTACCTGGTGGTCGTGCAGCTTATCCGAGTACGGTGTTGATGAACGCCATTCCAGCAAAAGTGGCTGGTGTCCCACGAGTTGTCATGGTAACACCACCAGGGGCGGGAAAAGTCATTAGCCCCGCTGTACTAGTGGCAGCCCAAGAAACAGGAGTGCAAGAAATTTATCGCGTTGGGGGAGCGCAGGCGATCGCAGCTTTAGCTTATGGGACAGAAACAATTCCGAAAGTCAATATAATTACTGGCCCAGGCAATATTTACGTCACCTTAGCCAAAAAACTTGTCTATGGCACTGTGGGCATTGATATGCTGGCGGGGCCAAGCGAAGTGCTAATTATTGCCGATGAATTTGCCAATCCGGTGCATGTGGCTGCTGATATGTTAGCCCAAGCCGAACATGATCCAATGGCAGCAGCGATTTTGCTGACCACTGATCCGGCTTTGGCAAAAAATGTCCAAGTCGCCGTTGAAAGACAATTAGTTGATCATCCCAGACGGATAGATACCGAAAAAGCGATCGCTCACTACGGCTTAATTGTGTTGGTAGAATCTCTCGAAGCAGCCGCAGAACTCTCCAATGAATTTGCTCCAGAACACTTAGAGTTAGAGGTTAAAGACCCTTGGGCAATTCTGCCCCAAATCCGCCACGCTGGGGCGATATTTTTAGGTTACTCTACACCAGAAGCTGTCGGTGATTATTTAGCAGGGCCAAACCATACATTGCCCACTTCTGGCGCGGCTCGTTATACTTCGGCGTTAAGTGTGGAAACCTTCCTCAAACATTCTAGTATTATTCAGTACTCACCAACTGCCTTGCAAAAAGTCGCAGGTGCAATTGATGCCCTCGCCACAGCGGAAGGCTTACCATCCCATGCTGATTCAGTCCGGCGGCGGATTCAACAAGATGAGTGAGGGGGAATGCTTAATTTTTTCCGATACTTTTAGCAAATAGTATTCTTGGGCTGCACACTTAAAGATTAAACTGTATTGCTGAAAAGCAATGGGCGATCGCCCAATATACATAACACAAGATAAACTTCAGTTTCCATCAATAAGATTATTGGTGTAAGTACTAGAGTTTCAGGGGTCTACTTTTGAGGAGACAAGGGCAGTGCTAAACAATATTTTGATAGCTCTGGATGGTTCGGATATTGCAGAACGCGTAATTCAGGTTTTGGATAATTTGGTATTATCACCCGAAACCAAAGTCGTTCTTTGTCATGTGTTTCCCACTCCAGATTCAGATATGGAACTACCCGCAGATCGTCCTCATCCTGAATCTCCCACTTTGTCTTATTTCCAAATTGAAAAACAGCTGCAATCTTATCAAGAAAAATTATCTATTCAAAGCGCAGTAGAATTAGTCACTGGCGAAGCTGCGGATGAAATTATTCGCCTAGCTAATATTTACAAAGCTGATTTGATTATTATTGGTAGTCGCGGATTAACTGGAATGAAGCGAATTGTCCAGGGTTCTGTGAGTAGTCAAGTGGTGGAAGAAGCTAATTGTTCTGTATTAGTGGTAAAACCAAATAAAAATTAATAATGGTCGTAAAAGTAGTATGACTACTATCACTCCAAAACTCACTTTTGCCGAATATTTAAAATACAATGATGGCACTGATACTCGTTACGAACTAGTCAATGGAAAATTAATTCCCATGAGTTTGGGAAGTGGGCAACATGGGGCAGTAATCGGATTTATCACTCAATTTTTTCAGAATGAAATTATTAGACTAAATTTGAATTGGACTGCCAAAGCAATGGTAATTGGTGTGTGTTCTCCCCGTGCTGGTAAATGGGAAACATCCAGAATTCCTGATGTCGTGATTATTCCCTTACCTCAATGGCGAGAATTAAGAAATCGGGAAGCAGTGATTGAAATTAATGAACCACCTCCATTGTTAGTAGTAGAAGTTGTCAGTGAATCAACCAAAACTGTAGATTATCGAGCCAAACGAGTTGAGTATAATGCTCTAAATATTCCAGAGTATTGGATTGTTGATCCGTTAATCAATAAAGTGACTGTTTTCACATTGATTGATGAATTATACGAACCCGCAGAATTTTTTGGAGCAGAAAGAATTTTATCGGCAACCTTGCCCGAATTAAAATTAACAGTTGAGCAAGTGTTATCTGCTGAAGAGTAAATAGCTCATCACTGTCAACTACGAAGGTATTATGTATAACTATGATCCTTTAGAATGTTTACCTTCATCGGCAGAATTGCCAGATTCTGATGATACCCCTGTGGATAACGAACTGCAAATATTAATTCCCAATTTACTATTAGCCATCTTAGCGGCAATTTGGCAAACTCGTGATGACTGGTTTTTCGGAATTAATATGGCAATTTATCATACACCTGGTAAACCAGCCATAGTTCCTGATGGATTTTTGAGTTTGGGTGTAGAACGTTTTGTTGGGGAAAATGGACGTTCTAGCTATGTTTTTTGGGAGGAAGAAGGAATTCCACCAATTTTAGCGTTAGAAGTAGTTTCTCAAACTTACAACGGCGAATATGAACATAAAAAAATTGATTATGCCGAATTAGGCATTTTGTATTATGTGATTTACGCACCAACGCGGCTACGTCGTAAACGTCAACGTTTAGAAGTTTATCGGTTAGTTGAAGGTAAATACATTTTACAAACAGGGGATAAAGTTTGGTTGCCCGAAATTGGTTTAGGTATTGGCAGGGAACAGGGTATTTATCAAGGAAGAACACGAGAATGGCTATTTTGGTACGACGAAAATGGCAACAGATACCAAACCGCAGAAGAACAATTGCAAAATTTATTAACTAAATTACAACAGCAAGGAATTGACCCAAATAAACTTTAATTCGTATTTTGTCACTCTAAGAAAATAAATAATGTTTTTTGAATTACGCGACAAAAAATTAGCAGAATATACAAAATTACAAAAACATCCGTGAGATGAAGCAGAAAGCCGTCGTCAAGCGATATTGGAAGTTTTTAGTAATTTAATAGAAACTGATTTTTTTGATGTGTATGAAACAGATGAAGAGGCAGATACTATATTGATGGATATAGTCTGGGCGAGAAACCTAGACTATGTAAAGTTCCTTGTTAAATCTGGACTAGATATTAATACAATAGATAGTGGTTACGATTTTGCTCTGTGGCTTGCTGCTCGTCAAGGCTGGACAGAAATATTTGATTATTTATCACCCTTAACTCTTCCTGAATTGAGAGAAATAGCAGAAAAAGCATTACCTCAAGGTATTATTTATCGTCAAAGAAAAAATAATCATGCTGTAGAATTATTTGTAGACGATGCTTTTGATGGAAATATTGCTGCTCTTAATCATGTACTTTCTCAAGGTATAGAAATAGATGCCATTAGTTCTAATGGCGAAGCAGCTTTACATAAAGCTATCAGAAATAATCAATTATCAGCCGTCAAGCTTTTAATAAAAGCTGGGGCAAATCCAAATTTAAAAGTAGAAGAAGGCTGGGAATATACACCCTTAATGGTTGCCATAAATTCAGCCAGTATTGATTATGCTATTTTTCAAGTATTAATTGAAGTTGGAGCTAATTTAAATAGTAGTTCTAGTAGAGGCGAAACCGTTTTAATGCTGGCAGTTTTAACCTTAAATATAGATGCTGTTCGCCGATTGCTTGAACTAGGTGTTGATGTTAATGCCAAAGATATATATGGACATACAGCACTTTACTATGCGATTGCTTGTAGGCACAGAGATGAGATAGTAGTTGAAGAAATAATCAGCCTTCTAAAAGCAGCCGGAGCTAAAGAAGCTTGAGGAGTAAGCCTAATTTATTTTGGGTTCCTTAGCTGCGTATTTTTTATATGTTACCTTCCTGAGCTAAAAACTGCCGTAAACTCAATAAACTCAAGGTTTGACCTAAATTTATGGGTAACATCGAAATGCCTTCTAAGCGGGACTGTACCCAACCTTCGCCCCAGTACCATTCGTGAAAGCCGTCAATACCGCCACTGAGTAGGAAGCGTAGACAATTAGATTGAGCTACATCTACTTGATGGTGAATAGAAACAGGGCCAGTCCAGCTTGTGAACTGGAATCCAGGATAAATTTCTTCAGGCATTCCTGAGTTAAAACGTTGTCCTAAGAGCCATTTTTCTAATTGTGCAGGACGTAGCAAGCTATCACCAATGGCTCTGGCTGATGCTTCGATTTCTATCCGCAGTTGACTTTGTTGAAAATTACCTAGCATTTTTTATGTGATTTTTTAATGAATCGTATTTCTAGTATTGCAAATGCGATCGCTACTTATCATCAACTCACCTGGATGGTTACTGAGAACTTAGAATAGAAAAAGTGAAGTTGTTAAGAAATGTAAGGTTTTTTCATGGCGGATCAGTTAATTCGCGCAACAGCAGCTGAAGGTGGGATTCGTGCGGTGGGTGTCATCACTACACGCTTGACAGAAGAGGCTCGGCAGCGTCACAAACTTTCTTATGTGGCAACAGCGGCAATGGGAAGGACTATGGCAGCAGGCTTATTGATGGCTTCTAGTATGAAGCGTACAGGATCGAGAATTAATATTCGAGTCAAAGGCGATGGCCCATTGGGTGGTATATTGGTAGATGCAGGTTTGGATGGAACAGTCCGGGGCTATGTCAGCAACCCTTCTGTAGAACTACCGCCCAATGCTAAAGGTAAACTTGATGTGGGCGGTGCAGTAGGTAGTGGCTACCTCTACGTTGTTCGGGATATTGGTTATGGTTATCCCTACTCTAGTACAGTAGAACTTGTTTCTGGAGAAATTGGTGATGATGTGGCGCATTACCTAGTAAATTCTGAACAAACACCTTCAGCTTTAGTCTTAGGGGTATTCGTGGGTGCAGATGGCGTAACGGCTGCTGGAGGGTTGCTAGTGCAAGTTTTACCTAAAGTAGCTAGAGATGAAGCCTTAGTTACAACCTTAGAATCACGGGTGGCTGCCTTATCAGGATTTACCCCATTGTTGCAAGCTGGTAAGACACTACCAGAAATTTTTGGTGATCTTTTGGGCGATATGGGTTTGTCGATATTTCCTGAAACCCAGATGTTGCGCTTTAATTGCGGTTGCTCTTTTGATCGGGTGTTAGGCGCACTTAAGATGTTAGGTGAAGCTGAATTACAAGACATGATTGTCAAAGACGATGGCGCTGAAGCTACTTGTGATTTTTGTGGCAGAGTATATCAGGCAAGTATTGACCACTTAGCTCAGTTGATTGTTGATTTACAGGCAGAATCTTCTGTTGGAAAATAAAGTATAAAATAACACTGAATTTTTCAAAGGTTAAAGGTATACCAGGAGAAAGTTCTGATAAACAGTAGCTTTTTAACAATGAGAAAGTTACTATGGCAACAACTGAATTATTGACCTAGAGTTTCTTAATGGTACAAACAGCCCCCAGATTTATCTGTGGGGTCAATCTAAAATCCAAAATCCAAAATTGTTTGGCCTAGAGCCAATCGCTATTTAATAAATTTTTGGTGTGAGAGATGACAGAGCGGGATATTCCAGAAGGTTGGTCTCCAGCCAGAGCCAGAGAGCCAGATCACACAAACCGAACACCAAACATCGGTGAAACGCAAGCATTTGGCATCCCAGCTACTGGTTCTACCTCTAAGTCAGTGAAACAACAAACAGAAAATAATCCAGAAGGATTACCCATAATAGATCATCATTCCGCCCAAACTATTCCCCCCAGCAAACGTTCTCGACCATTGCGGCGCTGGATGAAAAGTTGGGTGTTATGGTCAATATTGTTAGCGTTAATTCCCGGCAGTATAGGGTTTATCGCAATGGCAATGCTGTTAAAGTTGCCTGCTGCCCCAAACTGCCCGTCTATTTTTTGGCCTTTGGCCAGTGCTTCGGTGCGGTTACACTGCGCTCAGTTGGCGGCTTCTAAGCAGACGGTAGATGATTTATTACAAGCGATCGCCTTAGTTAAACAGTTACCACAAAATCATCCTCTGCGCGGAGAAATTGATCGGTTTGTTGAGGAGTGGTCACGAGATATTTTACAGTTAGCTGATCAAAGTTTTCAAGCGGGAGATTTAGAACAAGCGATCGCCACAGCCCAAAAAATCCCCCAAGACTTACCTGCATATAAGTTAGTTGACGAAAAAATTGCCAAGTGGGAATCTATCTGGTCTAAAGCAGACGGAATTTATCAAGCAGTACAAGAAGAATTGCAGCAAAGACGCTGGCAATCAGCATCACTGCTGGCAGCGAAATTACTGCGTATAGATAATAAATACTGGTCAAGTACTAAGTATGATCAAGTCAACCGATTGATTGTATCGGTGCGGGAAGATGGAGATAAGTTAGATAAAGCTGATAGTTTAGCAAAAACCAAAGTCGTAGATAACTTATTAGAAGCAATTAAAATTGCGGAAGCGATTGGCAAAGATAGCTATTTCTATCAAAAAGCGCAGGAGTTGATTCCTTTATTTGGGCGCAAAATGTTGGAATTAGCGCAAGCTAAGATGGATGCACGGGATGCAGATGCAGCCTTAGATATTGCCAGACAAATTCCTGATAGTACCAAGTTACAAGCAGATGTCGAAGACTTTATTTCTTTAGCAGATGCACAAAGAAGTGCTTGGATAGGTACAGTTTCTAGTTTAGAAACTGCGATCGCTCAAGCGCAAGAAATTGACCCGTCCCGACCAAAATATAACAAAGCACAAGACTTAATTACTCGTTGGCAACTAGAAATTGAAGACGTTGCTCGCCTCGAAAAAGCACGGACACTGGCAAGCCAAGGTACAATTAACGATTTAGCAGCAGCAATTATTGAAGCACAGCAGATTCCCTCTAACAATCCCCGTGGTTCAGAAGCTAGGCAAGAAGTAGGCCGTTGGCAAGCTCAAGTGGAGACAATTGAAGACCGTCCTTACTTAGAACGTGCGGAACAATTAGCATTACTAGAAGACATCAACTCCTTGCAGGCTGCAATCTCCGAAGCCAGTCAAATTCGTCGGGGTCGAGCATTATATCCCGAAGCACGCAAAAGAATTAACAGTTGGACAGCTAAAGTACAACGCATTCAAGATCAGCCATACTTAGATCAGGCGCGAGATTTAGCCCAAACCGGAGATTTAAATGCGGCTATTAATGCAGCACAAACTATTGCATCTTCTGGAAGAGCGCTTTCTGGTGAAGCTCAAGCAGCTATCGATGATTGGCGAGGGCAAATTCGCGCTAAAGATAACTGGAAGAGAGCTAGAGAAGTTGCAGTAGTTGGTACACCAGATGCGTTGCTGGAAGCGATTCGTTTAGCGGATAAAATACCAAGTAGTAATATCCTTCGTTTAGATGCGAATGTAGCTATTGACCAATGGAGTCAACAGTTGCTAGACATCGCTCGCTCTCAGAGTAGTTCCAATCTCAGCAAAGCGATTGAAACTGCTCAGTTGATTCCTAAAGGTACAACTGCTTACAACACAGCACAAGAACAAATCAGAAATTGGCAGCAATTATTAAATCCGCAACCCGTTCCTCAACCTGAGCCTTTGTTACCTCAGTCATCAACTCCAGAGGGTACTAATTTGTAAAACTAGGGAGTGGGGAGTAGGAAAATACTCAATATGCGAGTTTCTATATCCTGAAGATTTTTTCCCTACTCCCGATGAAAACTAATTCAAGAATACTGAACCGTTTTGTTGAATTCGCATAGCCTTAGTATCTTGAGCTAAGTCAGTAGCTTCATTCAAAGTTACTTCTAACATTCCTGGTTGTTCAGCAGACGCTTGGGGTGTGACTAACAATAGTCCGCCATCTTCTCTTTGGAATGTAACGGTAACTGGGGCGCTGATACCTTGTAACATAACATTTGACTTACCTTCTAGCGATCGCGCTTCTGTATCGCCAATCACTTGGTAAGTTACTTTAGCTCCAGTATCATTAATCAATTTCACATTAACTTTACCATTGGCAAGAGCGATCGTTGTACTAGGTGTTTGTTGTTGAGATACTGAAGGGGTTTGATTTGTAATGGTTCCACTTGTAGAACTTTGCGGAGTTACAGGTACACCTTGACTAGATGTTTCCCCTTGAGATGGCACCGTTGTTTGAGGTGTAATAGTTCCACTTGTAGAACTTTGCGGAGTTACAGGTACACCTTGACTAGAAATGTTTCCTTGCGGTTGCTGTCCTTGGGAGAAAGCGTTAGGCGGACATCCTTGAGGTACAACATTTCTACTATTGAAAGGTTCTTCATAGAAAATTCGGGGGCAAGGATTAATTGCACTTGCACCAGCCTGTGGTGTTTCACCACCTACACCTGCTTGGTATGGACTGGATGTAGTTGTGGTACGAGCCGTAGGTAGAAGGCCTTGATTAGCTAGTCTTTGAGTGAGTGCATTAGGCGGACATCCTTGCGGTACTATAACCCGACTGTTGTGGGGTTCTTCATAAAAAATACTAGGGCAAGGGTTAATTTTAGCAGTAGACTGTTGCGGTGTTACAGAAGTTGGTTGTTGTGCTACTGCTGTATGAGAAATCGCAGGCACACTAATCAATAAACCTCCGCAAACAGCGCCGAATATCTCAGTAAACTTGCGTAATTTTTGATAAGTCATATTCATTCTTAACTCCTGAGCAAATTGAGTAGTAAGCGTCTGTCTGGAAACTTGAGAAAGTAGTGAATTCAATTAAAATGAATTCAGCAGTTATAGTATTAGTTTGTGACTGGAAACTTTATTTTGATTAGATAGAGTAATCAATCCCAAACTTTATTTTTATACTTGCCTATTTTTGGAGAAATGCAATAAAGATGAGGCTAATTAATAAGTCTTAATTCAAGGGTATTTTTTTTGACTTACAATCATTAAATTTAATTGTTAACTTGTATTTTTGTATCTAGCTAGAGTGTTGAAATATCAAGAATGAAATTACTTCTGGAGTGGGATATTAGCAATTGCACTAAAACTTTGATAAATGATATTTGAGTTATAAATTGCAAGTAAATTACAATTCATAACCCAAAAATTTTAGCCAGCTATGTTGAAGAATCTAAGCTTCTTCCCAAAAACCCAAAAATTTTAGCCAGCTATGTTGAAGAATCTAAGCTTCTTCCCAAAGTTGACGAACTCTATCTGGTAACCAACTAGCAATTTCTTCAATTCTCTCTGGCGATAATTCATCTTTAGTTGCAGAGAAAACTGCTTTAACCACCTGTTCACGGTCTACATTTGGTGGCATAGTGCCTTCATTCGCTACTCGGAATAAAAAGCGATCGCTATCAATCTTAAAAATACCAGGGCCTTGCCAAGGTGGACGTACGCGACTCAAAAAGCTCACAATCGGATTTGTATCATGCCACAGTTCGGCAATTTCCATTTGCAGAGATTTATCTTCAGTTTCTTCGACTGGTTTGTGTAGTTCTCCTTCAACTCGATCAGCCGCTTCTGTAGTCATTAGGTCACGCATAACTCGAAATACTACTTCTGTAATATCTCTAGCATCATAAAGGTCAGCTAAACCACTGTTTTGTTTTACTTTTTCTAAAAAAGGTAAATTTTTTTCTGCAATAGGAGTTTGCATCTAATCTCCTCCAGTAACTTTATTTATTAGCTGCATTTAAGCAAGATAAATCATCAGTTTATCGGAATACTCAAAAGAGTAGACGGTAAACTGTGGTAGCCCAAATTTATGATTTGAAAATGCCAGCTTTGCTATATAAGTTAGTAAGTAATGTTAGATAGATTCATCTGTCACGGGAAACAAAAAAATAAAATAAAATTTAAGACTCTAGAGTTATGGGTAGAGTGACAATAAAAGTTGTACCTTTACCGATGGTACTTTCTACTTGAATTTGACCTTGGTGATGTTCAACAATAGCTTGCGCGATCGCTAATCCCAATCCTGAACCTGTAGCACTGTCTGTAGCTTTACTGCCACTTTTTTTATGCGTACGTGCAGGATCTACGCGATAAAAGCGGTCAAACAAACGTGGTAATGCTTCTGTAGGAATACCAACACCATTATCACTCACTTTAATTTGTAACTGAGCAGTAGTGACGCGCATTCTGGAAACGCGGCTGATTCCTTCTTGGCGTGCTAATTCTACATTGACCTTGCCATCAGGCGGAGTATACTGTAAAGCATTACTAATTAAGTTTGTCAATAGTCTGATCAGCTGATCCCAATTACCTGCTAGAGTGAACCAATTCTCTAGTAATTCAGGACTGGTTTCAGCAACAGGAGGATCAACTAAATTTAAATTTAAAGCAATGCCTTTTTCACCAGCTAGAAGTTGCTGTTCTTCAATAACTTCCATAAGTAAGGCATCTAAAGGACAAGGTGAGAATGTATCTTTACTGATACCGCTATCTTGTCGTGCTAAAAACAGTAAATCATTAACCAACTTACCTAAGCGTTGTGTCAGCCGCTCCACTACTTTTAACTGCTGACGATAGTTAGTAGAATTACTCACTTCTGTTTCTACTAACTCCAATTCACTCAAGGCGACTTGCACATTAGTTTGAATTAAAGTAATGGGACTTCTCAGTTCATGGGAAGCATCAGCCGTGAATTGCTTGAGTCTTTGATAAGAATCACCTACTGGTTCCATTGCTTTCCCAGAAAGAAACCAGCCACTTGCAGCTACAGATACTAACATTAACCAAATTCCCAGTGCTAAATCCAAAATTAGCTGGCGGCTGGGTTTGGTAACTTCAAACCAAGGATGACTTACACGCAGATATCCTAAGACTTGGCGGCCAGATTCCACGCGCTGGGTTACTTGACGCAACGATAGTTCTGAGTCTCCCCACTGGTCTTGTTTGGGTACACGGACTGTTTCACCAGTATGATTACCGTGAATAGGGATATTGAGAGGTTCTGAGAAAGTCGACCAAAGTAATTTTCCTGTAGGACTAAACCATTCCAAATCAATGTGGTCATCATCTACATTATTGGCATTGTTGCGAAAACTGGCTTCTACATTGATGCGGAGTTTATTAATTTCATTATTTACTGGCTCAATCACAAGCGATCGCTCTACAATTTCCACCACATGATTTAAAGTATCGTCAATTCGCTCCACCAACGTACTACGGACATATAAATAAACACCACTGGCAAACAGTAATAACAACACCGCTGTTACGGTAGTATACCAAATAGCCAATCGACGGCGAGTAGCTTGAAACATACTTACAACCAAAATCTACTTAAGTAGATTTATTGAGAACATTAACTAATAGCTAAAAATATAATAGATTACAAGACTTTATGGCTAAAAAGTTCCATAAGAGCCAAGTAAATTGAGTCTACATTATCAATTTAGAAGTTGATTTAATAAAAACTTTACATCTTTCTCCTAATTTTAACTCATAAACTGCTTGTTCTAAGCCTAGATAACCCGACTTAATAATAGTAATTTCACCGTGGACAAAGATATATTAATTAAGTTTATATCAATATACTTAGGAATAAATTAGCATAAATAATTCCTGTTTTTACAGGAGCTTTATAGAGTAGCTTTACCAAAGCAAATATATGTAAAATGCGTAGACTTTGGTAAATTCTCTGAGGTGCTATTTTTGCTACAACGGCTACATTGATTTTGTCATCTTTTTCTAAAGAGTAATTATTTAGCCCCCATGAAAAAGAAATTCTTTTTAGCAGCATTTACTCTAGGCGCAGTTTCTCTGGCGAATACTTTATTATCTGCGCCTGCTAGAGCCGTTTCTGTTGATGTCCCACTCCAAGTCGAAGTTCCAGAAGTTATTTACATCCAAACTTACAAAAGCCTGACTTTTCAGCCTACTAGCGCAGAGTTTTTAGGATCTGCCGCACCCGTAAACGATACTCCTGGATTCTTTTCTTCTGACGGTACTATTACTACACTTCCTGCTCCTAACGGTACTTTAACTCCCACTACAGGAGATATCACAACAGGAGATATTTTAATTTATAGAATTTGGGGTACTAGTACTGGTGCTACCGGTCAGATTCAGCACTCTGTTGAATTTAACGGTGGCACCACTGGAACGCTTTATCTTGGTGGTGATACGGCCTCTAGCTCTAATGTAGGTGTGACAATCAGCGCACTTGGTGGAACTGCGACAGCACCAGGGCTTGATGTAACGAACGCAACTCCTATTGAAGGATCTGTAGCATTTACATTTAACTTCGCAAACGCCTCATCAGCTGGTACGTACTCTAATCCTAACGAATATTTGACCATCACAGCTACGGGTATTTAGACATCATATATTTTGACCTTGAGTTGTTTCTCAACAAAAGCCAAAAATCAACAGTTCTGGCTGAGAGCAAAATTACCATATTAATTTAATTGCTCTTCCCGAAACTTATTATCTCAAGGTCATTTTCTGAATTAGTTTGGGTAAGCATCTGATGAACCGACTATTATTTCTCAGTACATTTTTGTCTGTATTTCTGTTGGCTCACCCCAAAACTTTTGGGCAATTAGGTTTACCTGGTAATACCCTAACTCTAGACAAAATTGAAGTCACTGATATTTTTTCGGCAGGTTCTAATCAAGTCAACGATGGCATAATTAACAAATCATCAATTAGTCCATCATTAACCGCACCTTCATTGACTACAACAGTGAATCGTACAGTCTCAAACATTTGGAGACTAGAACTTGATGCGAATCAAGATGAAAATCAAATATCTGTTAGTTATGGTTTGAATTCAGATCAGGGAACTACTAATAGTCTGAGTAAAGGAGGTATTAGTGAACAAATTAAAGTTTCTATTACTCCTATTAACCCAACTATAGATCCCAATTCTGCCAAGAGAATTCTACAGGGAGGAGCTATCTTTAACTTAGACTTTTCAGATATCAAAATTCCCGGTGTTTATTCAGGCACATTAACTATAACTTTTACCGGGATTTAAATCTTCACTCAATCAACCAATGAATCAGCAGCAAAAATTAGTTAACAGCATTTATAAAATTGGAGCTACTGCGCTATTAACACTAAGCACATTAGCATTAAATTGTCCCCATACTTCTGCAATCTCAATAGGGGTTAGCCCACCGAGATTTGAATTAAAACTTGATGATAAAAAACCCAAAACTCAGGTTTTTCGTGTCGTTAATGTTGATAATCAACCCGCAACATTTAGGGTTTATATCCAAGGTTGGACAATTGACGAAAAAAATGAAATTCAACCTGTAAAATCAAGCGAGCAATCTCTAGATAACTGGATTACCGTCAACCCTGTAACCTTTACTCTTCCTCCTGGCAAAACCCAAACCGTGCGTTTTTCAGTTCGTCCTCGTGTCAAACCTCCAGCTGGAGAACACCGCGCTTTAATTTTTGTTGAAGAAGTCAATTCTGACCAAGACAAAAAACCCAGGTCTGGAGTTAGAGTTTTGGGACGTTTTGGTGTTGCTGTCTATGCTTATGTTGGCAGTATCAAAAAACTAGGTGTTCTCAATTCAATTTCGGTTGATAGTAAAGCCAATAACCTCAAAGCTGCATTTGACATTTCTAGCCAAGGTAATGCTTATGTGCGAATGAATGGTCAATATGCAATCTGGGCTGCTAACAAATATCCGGGTGCGAGTGCTACTAAGCAAATAGCTAACTTGCAATCACAAAAAAATAAGAAACCAGATGGTGTGTTAGATGCTGGAATGTTACCTTCAACGCCTGTGTTACCTGGTACTCGTCGTCAATTAATCCTTAATATCAGTAAAAAACTGCCTCCTGGTCAATATATTTTAGATGTTAATGGTGATTTGAATGGCGGTGCAATTGATAAAGGCATTGCTTTTACAGTTACATCCAGAAGTAAATAAAACAGCTTTTAAATATCAGTTTTCTCACTTCTGGTAATCTTCTAATATCTCCTCACATCATATAGATTTTGCCAGTTCTCAACCGAAATTCTCTAATTTTTTAAGTTATTTACTTTGTCTGTCTCTGCAATTAATTTCCAGCCTAGAACTTTTTTAGGCTGTCATACCAGCATTTGTATACAAGTATGATCTACCAAGCTTCACCGCCTTTACCACCAGCAGAAGTTACTACTCTACCCGCGCAAGATACTCCTATTACAGCGCCGGATAAAAATAGTGCTAACCCAGCCTACAAAACTGCACGGCATACAGTAGCGACCCCCATTCCGCCAGAAACCACACCAGAAGCGGAGTTTTCCACAAATGGCTTAGAAGAATGGGAATCCTCTGCTGAAAGTAATTCTGATGAAGCGCCAGTATTACAGAAGAAGTCAGATACAATACTCGCTGATGTTTCCTTTACAACTGGGATTCCCGACATATCAGACAAGTCAGATGAGGACAATTCTGATAAAGCATCAGTTCCACAGAAGAAGTCAGGTACAGTACTCTCTGATATTTCCTTTACTAGTGGAATTCCCGAAATATCAGACAAGTCAACGAAAGAACTAGATCAATGCAAAACAGCTACAATATCTGCACAAGTAGCTTTAACTAGTGCAAGTTCGGGACAATCAGAAGAGTCTCCTGATTTATTGACTAAGCAACTGGTGAAATGTGAACCAGTCAAAGCACCTGCTCAAGTTGCTATAACAACACCAGATAACTCAGCAGCGTTATTAACAAAACAACCGTCACAACCTCCAGTTCAACAGAAAGTCAAAGCACCTGCTCAAGTTGCTATAACAACACCAGATAACTCAGCAGCATTATTAACAAAACAACCGTCACAACCTCCAGTTCAACAGAAAGTCAAAGCACCTACTGAAATTGCTGCTGTAACTACCAATAATTCAGCATCCACAACAAAAAAACCACTACAACCTTCTGCTCAACGCAAAGTTCAAGCATCTACTCAAGTTGCTGCTACAACTCCCAACAAAAAGACCAAACCAAAAGCATCAGTTCAGCGTACAAGAACCACAGCACCTGCTAAAGTCGCTACTAGTGAGACTGACTCAACAACATTAAAACAATCACCTCAACCACAGGCATTAAATACTAAAGTTGAAGTTGCCAGCACTGCTGATGCTGCCAAAAAATCGGAAGAATTAACTAGTTCTTTGACCAAAAAACCACAACAAGGTCAAACTACAACAGCCTCTGCGTCAACTACAATTGCGGCTAAAGCACCAGAAGATTTAGCAACTTTTGTCACTAAACAAAGGTCACAAACAGTTACAGCACTCTCAGAAGTAACTACCAAAGATACTTCTGAGAGTGCTGATGATTTTGGCACTTTTTTAGGTAAACAAACATCTCAGTCACAGTTTCCTGATGTTAGTACAACGGAATCTACTGAAGCAATTACTGAAACTTCGATAAATTCTCATGATTTAGCTGGTTTCTTAACCAAACAACCCCCTCATTCATCAGTTCAATATAAAGTTGCCAATGTACCTGCGGAAGTTCCAACTACCACCCAGACATCAAAAAAATCAGAAGATTTATCAGCGTTTTTAACAAAACAACCATCTCATCCACAGGTTCCACAAAAAACTGCAACTAACCCCACTCCCGCGCCAAATTCATCAGCAGAATCAATTCAAAAACCTCTCAATACTAGACCGGCTGAAGTACAGCCGAAGAAACAAGGGGTAGATGTCAGCACGAATATATTAAATGTAGATGATAACTCACGCATAACTTTTACTCAAACAGCAAGCTCAAATTTAGAAAATTTATTGCTTGGGGTAATCATTAACAGGAGAGAAGTAGGTAACTTAGATGTTATTCGTCAAGGAAATACTTTACTGTTGCCTTTGGATGATTTTGCTAAACTTGCTGGTATTACAGTTGAAACAAAAGATAATAATACATATTTAAACACGCCTTTAGGCACAATTAATCTGGCTGAAGATGATATTCAAAATTTCAAAGGTGTTAACTATATTAGTGATGCCTTTATTAGAGATAAACTGTCTTCAAATATTGAATTTAACTCTTTGGATCTAGCTTTAATTATTGATTTACCTTGGCGTGGTGATGGTACAGCATATACAAGTGAAGCAGTCAACTTACAACCAGATGTATTTGCCCCACTCAACGGATTTTCTAATTTAAGGCAAGAGTTAAATATTGTTAGTAATGCTGGGGATGTAAACTTACGCAGTACTACACTACTGGGTGGCAGATTAGCAGGTGGTTTATGGCGGGTACGTGTCAATAATAATTTTGAAAACTCTCCTGATTTATCTGAATATTTTTACTATAAACGCAATGGTGGATTTCTTTATCAAGTCGGTCGGCAACAAATTGGTATTAACCCATTAGTCAATAGTCTGAATTTGACAGGAGCGCAATTTGGTTATACCAATATACCAACTAATCGCTTTAATCAAACTAACAGTGCCAATGAGTTATTACCTAGACGTTCTAGACCTTTACAAACTTTCCAAGGTGTAGTTCCAGCCGCTAGTTTTGTGCAACTTAGAGTTTCTGGAGTTGTTGTAGCACAGCAGCAGGTCGGATTTGATGGTAGATACGAATTTGTTGATGTTAATTTACCTGTTGGGCAAAATAATCAAATTGAAATTTTAGTTTTTGACCGAAATAATCTGAATGTTCCTAGTGAAATTCGTTCTGTAAGAATTAATTCTTCTGATTTATTACTGCCAGCAGGTGGAAATGTTCAATTAGCTGGTGTAGGTTTAACTGGAAATTTAGTACAGAATTCTTTGTTTGATAATAATAATGGTACTGATGCTGGTCAATTTGCAGGTTTTTATCAAGTTCGTCAAGGTCTTTCTAACAATTTAACTTTTGAAGGTTCTTTACAAGCTATTCCTAACACATTACAAAGCCAAGCTGGATTAATTTGGAGGGTAGCTAATCCTGTTGTTTTATCTGCTAGTGTAGGTAATTCGTTTGGTAAGTTAGCTTACAATACAGATTTAGATATTCAATTAGGAAAATTAGATATTACAGCTAATTCTCAATCTTATCCTAATGGATATCGGAATGGGAAAAACTCTGGTGATTTCTTTAACCATAGTGCCGAAGTAAGTTATCGATTTAATAATAATTTTCAGTTAGGGTTTCTAGCACGTAGTCGTAAAAGCGGTAGTGATACAAATGAATATATATCGCCTACTTTCTCTTTAAGACCTTTTGGTCGTTTATCTTTAAACGGTAGGCCTGATATTAATGGGCAGTATTTATTCAATGCTTATTATCAAGTAAATCGTGCGGCACGACTATCTTTTAATACGTTTGGTGATAGATATACTACTGGTCTAAGTTATGACTTTAATCGCAACTATCAAGTTTCTTTAGGTACTGATTTTGGTGGTAGTTATGCCACTCGCTATACAGCAGCATTAAACTATAATCCTCCAAATATTAGACAACTGAGTTGGCGAATGGGGCTGGCTTACCGTGAGGGGAATTTTGGCCCGATTGTTGGTGCTAGTATGCAAGTACTGCCAGGATTATTTGCCAGAGTTGAATATCAAGGTATTCCCTTTGCTGGGAGAAGAAATGCTTTTGGCGGATTTAATGACGATCGCCTGACAGTATCATTAGTATCAGACTTATCCTTTGCTGGTGGTAGGGCTATTCCAAGTAGCTTTAACTCTCTGAGTAAGGAACGGGGTGCGATCGCTGGACGCATTGCTGTCTCAGGAGAAAATCGAGGTTATGATTTACAAGGCGCTAGTGTAAGAGTAATAAACAACCACAACAAGCCTGTTGGTGGTGCAACAACAGACTCTAGCGGGAACTTCTTTGTTGGTGGTTTACCAGAAGGTGTTTATCGAGTAGAAGTTGACCCAGATAAATTACCTGTAGAACTTACCTTACCAAAAACAGGTAGGGTAGCTGAGGTGGGAATAGCAGGTGTTACCAATGTAGATTTTGCCGCCAGATTGGAATACGGTTTAGCTGGTCGAATTACTGATGTTGCAGGCCAGCCAATGTCTGATGTGCGGGTAGAACTAGTAAATATTGCTGGTACAGAAGTGTTATCAGCGATGACTGACGAATTTGGTCTATATCGTGTAGATGGTGTTCCTGTTGGCAAGTATACATTACGGGTTCCGCCTCAAGATGCGATCGCGAATAGTGAGGCTCTCCCCAAACGCGAGGTAGATATTCACAACGAATTCGTCTACGACCAAAATCTACAATTACCAATTTCGACAGCAGCCAAAGAAATTAAAGAAAAATAATCCAAAATCTCAAATTTAAAATCTCAAATTGTCTGGCTTTTGTAAAAAACCAACTTCTCGTCCATCACAGATTTCCACTACTATGATTATTGTTCTCCAGTCGTGTGGGCTACTTCTGGCTACCCGCAGATCGTCATGCCGAAATCTAAAAAGAGCGCCAATCCCATCAATCTCAACGATCCACAATATTATCTCAACCGAGAGTTAAGCTGGCTGGAATTTAATCATCGAGTACTGCACGAAGCCTGCGATTCACGCACACCACTTTTAGAAAGACTGAAGTTCTTAGCCATCTTCAGTTCTAATTTAGATGAATTCTTCATGGTGCGGATTGCTGCTTTAAAGCAACAGGTGGAGGCGAAAGTGACTCAGTTAACGCCTGATGGACGCACCCCGCAACAACAACTGGATGATATTCGCTTAAATCTTAGTCCGCAAGTAGTCAAACAGCATCAACATTTTGAACAAGTCCTGCGTCCATTATTGGCCCAGCAACGTATTCATATCCTCGACTACATTAATTTAAACCAGAAACAACGGACTTATTTAGATAATTATTTTGAAGAACAAATCTTTCCAGTTTTGACTCCTTTGGCTGTTGATCCTAGCCATCCTTTCCCCTATATTTCCAATCTCAGTTTAAATTTGGCAGTTGTTGTCAAAAACCCAGATACAGAAGAAGAATTTTTTGCCAGAGTCAAAGTTCCTAGCGTTTTACCGCGATTTTTGCCTTTACCACCAGAGTTAGGCATTCAAGAAAATGGACAACCCGCCAATTGGACAGGTGTACCTTTAGAACAGGCGATCGCCCATAATTTAAATGCTTTATTTCCAGGGATGAATATTCAGGAATATCACCCCTTCCGCATTACTCGTGATGCTGATTTAGCCCTGGAAGAAGATGAAGCAGATGACTTGTTATTAGCCATTGAACAGGAACTACGCAAACGCCGCATCGGTGGTAGTCCTGTCAGAATAGAAATTCAATCCCAGACTCCAGAACCAATTCGTACACGGTTGTTACAAGATTTAGATTTAACCGACAGCGATGTTTATCAAGTAGATGGTTTATTAGGTCTGCGAGACTTAATGTATTTTATGGCTTTACCTTTGCCAGAACTGAAAGATCCTCCCCGTCAGTCTGTCGTTCCTCCCCGTCTGCAACGGTTACGCGAACCGCATATAGACGAAGATGTTGTGGAAATGGAAGAAGGCAAAGATTTTTTTGCTGTGATTAGAGAAAAGGATTTGTTTGTCCACCATCCCTATCAATCTTTTTCGGCAACAGTTGTACGTTTTATTACCCATGCAGCCCATGATCCAAATGTTTTAGCTATCAAGATGACACTTTACCGAACTTCCGGTGATTCGCCGATAGTTAACGCCTTAATTGCAGCGGCTGAAAATGGTAAGCAAGTATCAGTATTAGTAGAATTAAAAGCCCGCTTTGATGAAGAAAATAATATTTATTGGGCAAGGCGTTTAGAAAGAGTGGGCGTTCACGTTGTCTATGGGTTAGTTGGCTTAAAAACCCATTGCAAAACTGTTATGGTAGTGCGACGAGAAAAAGATAGAATGCGTCGCTATGTGCATATTGGCACGGGAAATTACAACCCAAAAACTGCACGACTATATACCGATTTAGGATTATTTAGTTGTCGTGAAGAATTAGGTGCTGATATTACAGATTTGTTTAATTTTTTGACTGGTTATTCACGACAAAAATCTTATCGAGAATTATTGGTTGCACCAGTAAATATGCGTGATCGCTTTTTGTCTTTAATTCAGCGCGAAATTACAAATGTTCAGAAAGGGTTTACTGGACGGATTGTTGCCAAAATGAATTCTCTTGTTGACCCACAAATCATCGCTACTTTGTACGAAGCTTCTCGTGCTGGTGTGCAAATTGACCTCATTATTAGAGGGATTTGCTGTTTACGTCCAGGACTCAAAGACATTAGTGAAAATATTCGCATAATCAGCATTGTCGGTCGCTTTTTAGAACACTCCCGCATTTATTATTTCTACAATAATAGCCAAGAAGAAATCTATATTGGCAGCGCTGACTGGATGCGCCGCAACCTAGATCGGAGAGTAGAAGTAATTACGCCAATTAAAGATCAAGATATTGCTAAAGATTTGCAAGAAATCTTGGGAATTATGTTGGCAGATAACCGCCAAGCTTGGGAATTACAAGCTGATGGTAGTTACATACAACGCCGTCCTGGGGATGATTGTCCAGAAGCTAATTCACAAATCAGTTTTATGAATATGGCACTGCGTTCCACAGGGGGAACTCCAAACTTACTGGATTCACAGAAAGGTCTTTCTTATACTGATAACTAGGAAAAATTTTATTTTTTTAGCAAACTTTAATTTTTCCGCATTTTATCTAAATGAATTAGTTGAGAAAAAAGTAGTGATTCAACCATAAGATAGAGTAATTGTCTGGACTTACTCTCATACACTATAAGCATTGTTGTGACTACTTTTTTCTTTCCTTAAATGTTAATGCTCTCCTGTGAGTCTTCTGCTTTACGCGTTCTTGTAGTTGATGACCACGAACTGACTCGTTTAACCCTACAATTAGCTTTTTCTTGTCAAGAGAATATTCAAGTTGTTGGGTTAGCTAGTAACGGTCAAGAAGCTATAGAAATGGTTAAACGCTACCAGCCTGATGTGATTGTTTTAGATTTACAGATGCCAATCATGGATGGTTGGAGTGCTTCTAGTCAAATTAAGTCCTTCTCTCCCCATACTCAGATACTTGCTTACTCCTCCGTAGAAGATGCTAATTCACCACGCGCGAGGGGAATGACTAACTTTGATGATTTTTGTAAGAAAGATGTATCAACAACTGAACTAATTGCTTTAGTTAGACAATTAGGCAACCGTAGAGGAGATAGTGAAATTGTCTGATAAATCTTTCGGCAAAATAATGTCACATTGACTTAGGCTTGGCTCAGTTCTGGAGAGTTGGTAATGTTTTATGATTAAGAAGCGTCGGCATAACTCTTACTTATTAGAGGTACCGACGCAATTTTTAGTGGAACTTAATTATTTCCTGTTTCTGGGATAGTACGTTTATATTCATCAATTAAGTCATCTAGTTCTTCTAAAGCCTGATTGACATCGACTCTCAAAGTTCCCAAGTTTGGCTGTTCTAAGAGACTTAAAAGGTAGTCGCGTTTGCTTTTAACTACCGCAATTCGGTCTTTGATAGTTTGTAAATCCATTGTTTGTCTGCCTTTTATTAACTACAGTCCAGTTTAAAGTTAACGCAAAACAGGGCAAAGCTTGCTCAAGCAATTAAAAGTTGTTACCCATGTCACCATCTAAGTTGTTAAGAATCAAGCAACCTAGTTTTTAAGTCGTTGGGCTTCCCTAATTTGTTACACATAGCCGATGATAATAAAACTAACGTGTTAATAAATATTATCTTTGGCTCATGTTACGTAAAATATCTTTGGGAACTCTAGGTTTAACTATTGGTGGCATATTAACTCTTGTTGGCTTTATAGCCTATGCTGCCAACAATGCCACACTTAATCTTGTAGGCTTCTTTTACGGTTTTCCTTTGTTGTTGGGAGGGCTTGCACTCAAAGCCAATGAAATTAACCCGATACCTTTTAGTCAAGCCACAACACCATCAGTATTATCTCTGCGGGAACAGCAAGCAACAGTAACTCAAAATAAAATTCGCAAAGACATCACTCGGTATTGTTACGGTCAAGATGCTCACTTGGATGCAGCACTCTCTTACTTAGGTCTCAGTCCCTCTGATGAAGAAAGACCAATTGTTACAAGTTTACGAGAAGAGGATATTAATGGCGCTTACACGTTAATTTTAGAATTTGATTCTCCTTTCATCCCGATTAATGTTTGGGAAGAAAAACAAGCAAAAATGACCAGCTATTTTGGACCAGGAGTCGAGATAAAAATTACCCAGCCAACCGAAGATAAAATTGAGTTAGCGTTAGTTACTAGTCAATAGCCAATGGTCAATAGTCAATAGCTATAAATATTAATTATTGGCTATTGACTGTGCGATCGCCATAAAGACTGTTTCTCACAATATCGCTGGATGAAAAAACGAGGCAAGCATTTTGCAATATTTTGCATACCATTAGACTAACGACTGTTGATCATTGACTATTGAGCATAAATCATTTTTCTAATCTGACTGCATACCACTGCAAATATTGACCAGTTCCAATATCTAACTCACAACTAGTATCGATGAGATATTGGACTTTAGCTTCCAAAGAATCAATATTTTGTAAATCTGGTGGTAAATCTTGAGTATCAATTGTTTGTAAAACTGTTTTCAGCTTTTCAAATAGTGCTTGTGCTGTCAGAAATTGTTCTGGTTGATTAGTTTCTAACACCACAAAGTTATCTTGTTGATACATTAAAGAGTCTGGCATATCTGTACTTCAGTTAATTTAAATTTGTTTTTATAGAGAACTTTATATTCAATCAGGTTGGTTAAATAATTTTCTCTTGTATTTTGCCTTTATATATTCTAGGCACTAAAGTTAGAATTCCTTGAAAGCTTTATAGATATTTTGCATTACACATGATTTATTGAGATTGAAATCAGGAATTTTACTTAACTCTCAAGTTAATTACTCTCTCAAGAATAAAGTTTATTATACAACTTGATATTAGCCTCATGTAATTTGTGTAATTACCCATCAATTGAAATGGGTAAAATTTAGCCATATATATTAATACAGTCCAGAGATTATGAAGTTGAGGGTCAGCTATTTTCCCGATAATATTTTGTAATTGGTGAAAAACTCATCAGTATGTGTCTAAAGTCACTTTAGAACTTAATTAGTATAGTGTAGATTTAAAGTTTTGCTCAAAATAGTAATTACACTTTATCACTAGGGAAATATAAACGTAAGACTTCCTTGCAAAGCCAGAACTAGCCAACTAAAAATTGCTTTTTCCTTTTCAGTAAATTGTCTATGAAACCCATTTATCTAAACTTTTCTTTGCTGAAGCTGATTAAATATTCTCTTTTCCGAAAAAATCTGATGGTGCAGTTAGACAGCTTGGGGATAAAGTTTCTAGTTTTGATGGAACTTTTATGCGATCGCAGTCCCAGTTGTCAGTCAGATAGATTGTGTCATCAGACATGCTAACTAACACTCTCTTGCCAGAGAAATTTAGACATACTGTACAAAATAGAGCATTGCTATACCGCCAACTTCTACTGCGGTCATAAACTTTCAGCCAGTTGCCTTCCAGTAATATTTACTGTCACAAAATCTTGCTTATTGGCTATTTTTTGTGTTATGCAGGTTTTCTCAAGTTTCCCCCTCGTCGATACTTTCATTTTCTGTGGAACGCAATTCATGTCAGGCTTAAGCCCATTTTCTCTTCCTAAACAACCTCCAGTAATTCTGGTGGCTGATGACGATAAAACCATCCGCCTGCTTTTGCGTGAAGCTATGGAACAAGAAGGCTATCGAGTTGTTGAAGTTGCAGACGGTAAGCAGTGTTTAGATGCTTATGAGACTGTCAAACCAGACATAGTATTGCTAGATGCAATCATGCCTGTAATGGATGGCTTTACTTGTTGTAAGCACTTGCTCCAAATTGCCAGAAATAATCTCATGTCAGCCCTGGCAGATCTTGATACTGACTCTGCTACAGGCAACACTGTTATTTCCAAATTATGGGAACGAACACCAATATTGATGATTACTAGTTTGGATGACGCAGAGTCTGTAGACCGTGCCTTTGAAGCAGGAGCATCTGATTATGTTACCAAGCCAATTCATTGGGCTGTTTTGCGCCAGCGTTTACGTCGTCTACTACAACAAGCGCAAGTATACAAACAGTTAGAAGCAGCAAACCTAGCTTTACAGCAACTCGCTAACGTTGATGGCTTAACAGGTCTTGCTAATCGCCGTCGTTTTGATGAATATTTGAATACGCAGTGGATAAATTTAGCACAGGAGGAATCTCCCCTGTCATTAATTTTATGTGATATCGATTATTTCAAATTTTATAACGATCAATATGGTCATCCAGCTGGAGATGTTTGTTTGCAAAAGGTAGGTACTGTTTTGAGCAAAAATGCACAAAAACATCACGATTTAGTAGCACGTTACGGTGGCGAAGAATTTGCAGTAATTATGCCAAATACTCACGCTTCTGGTGCATTTTATGTAGCTACAACTATGCAAGCTGGTGTCCAAAATTTACAAATTGCTCATGACGCTTCTGCTGTGAATGAATTTGTCACCCTGAGTATAGGGGTCGCTACCCTGGTTCCGACTTGGGAATCCTCTCCTTCAGATTTGATTGTAGCGGCAGATAAAGCGCTTTACACAGCAAAGGCAGAAGGACGTAATCGAATCATTCTCAGATGAAATAGTCAGGAAATCAAACTCATAATCCTGAAATTATTGGTATTAATCTGATTAAAAACGGCTATATAAAATCTGAATCCGATAAAAAAAGAAGCCTAAAATAGGCTTCTTTTTTAAGACTAGTATTGAAACTGGACTATTTCACAGTAACTTTACCACCAGCTTCTTCAATCCGCTTCTTAGCATCTTCAGCTGCATCTTTAGCAATACCTTCTTTAACTGCTTTAGGTGCAGCTTCTACTAAGTCTTTAGCTTCTTTCAGTCCTAGACCAGTCAATTCACGCACAATCTTCAGTACGGCAATCTTCTTGTCAGCAGGAACAGATTCCAGAATTACGTCAAACTCGGTTTTTTCTTCTACTGGTTCAGCAGCAGCACCACCACCAGCAGGAGCAGCAATAGCCACACCAACAGGAGCCGCAGCACTTACGCCAAAAGCTTCTTCAATTTGCTTAACTAATTCAGCAGCTTCTAGCAAGGTTAAGGATTTCAATTGTTCTAAAATATTGTCGGTTGTAGCAGACATTGATGTAACTCCGTAATGTTTGATTAGTTATTAGTAATTTGTCATTCGTCATTTGTCATTAGTTTTTGACCTTTGACTCTTGACTAAAAGAAGGATAAAGAATGAAAAGATTAGTAAATAAACCACTTTTTTATATTTGGCTTATTTCACACTTTCTACTTCATACTTTATTCAGCTGCACTTCCTTGTTCTTGTTCGGCCACAGCTTGCAAAGCACGAGCCAAGCCACCAGGAACTTCGTTGATACCCACAGCAATTTTTGTAGCCAAAGCGTTGATAGCTCCAGCAATTTGACCCATGAGTTGTTCCTTGGATGGCAAGTCACCTAGAGCCTTGACATCTGCTTCTTTCAGCAAGCGACCTTCCATGACACCGCCACGCATTTCTGTTTTTTTGGTGGCTTTTTGGAAGTCTTGGTAAGCCTTAATTGCTGAAGAGAAATCTTCTTTGACTAACAAAAAGGCAGAAGAACCTTTCAGCAACTCGGACATTGGTTGCCATTTTTCGTCCTCTTGAATAGCAATACCCATTAAGGTATTTTTTGTTACCTTACAAGTAGTGCCTGTAGGACGTAGCCGCCGCCTTAAGTCTGTGATTTCAGCAACTGTTAGCCCTTGGTATTCAATTACTAGTGCCAAAGTTGACTCACTCAAAGATTGTTTGAGGTCAGCTACTATTTCTTGTTTGTTTTCTAACGTTCTACCCATATCGTTTCACCTCCAAGGGCAAAATCAGGATTTCCCTGTTTGTGTATTCTAGTTCTGACTTACCCAAAACAATAAACCCCGGCTTTTTAACCGGGGTTTCGCAGCAAAACTCTTGACGCTATAGCATCTACACTTTGTAAGTAATGCTTCAAGCAATGAGAGTTTTTACCTCGGCAGGATATTAAGCTATTTGCACCTGCTGTCTCCGGTTTGAACTATTTAGTTTTGTCATTAGTCACTTGTCCTTTGTCCTTTGTTTTGACAAATGACGATGGACAAATGAAGATTGACTAAAAATTATGCAGCTTCGTTAAGTTTTAAATCCCGTAAAGCGGTGATATCAACTTTAATCGAAGGCCCCATAGTAGCAGATACATAGAAGCTCCGCCAATAACGACCTTTTGCGCCCGAAGGACGGTTACGGTCAATTGTTTCTTGCAACGCCTTCAGGTTTACTAACAAATCTTCTGGCGAGAAACCTGCTTTACCAAACATAACATGGACAATACCAGTACGGTCAGCCCGGAATTCTAATTTACCTGCTTTGAATTCTGCGATCGCACTTGCAATATCAAACGTTACTGTACCACCTTTTGGTGATGGCATCAAACCACGGGGGCCTAGTAATTTACCTAGTTTCGCTACCTGTGGCATAACATCTGGTGTCGCAATTAGTTTGTCGAAGTCCATCATGCCTTTTTGAATTTGGTCAATCAGTTCTTCTGAACCAACTATATCAGCACCAGCGTTGCTTGCTTCTGTGACTTTTTCACCTCTAGCGATAACTGCCACCCGGACAATTTGTCCTGTACCTTTGGGTAGCGCTACCGTTGTCCGTAATTGTTGGTCTGTATATTTGGGGTCAATTCCCAACCGGATATGTGCTTCTGCGGCTTCAGCAAATTTAGCTGTTGCTGTTTCTTTAAGTAGTGTTAAAGCGTCTAGAGGTAAGTATTCTCTATCTTCTATTTTTGCTTGCAGTTCCCGCAAGCGACGCGATACTTTTTTTGTCATTTTTTTCTCCTGGGGTTAGTGGCGAAGCCAAGCTTCTCCCCCGATAAATTTTTTTAGTAGTGAGTGCTGAGTGCTGAGTGCTGAGTGCGAAGTCATAATATTTTTCTTCTGCCTCCTGCCTTCTGCCTCCTGCCTTCTTTTACTATTCAGTGATGGTAACGCCCATATTTCTTGCGGTTCCGGCCACAATGTTCATTGCCGCGTCGATGTCGTTGGCGTTGAGATCGGGTAATTTAGTTTGGGCAATTTCCCGCAATTGTGCTTGAGTAATTGAACCAACTTTCTTTTTGTTGGGTTCGTTAGAACCTCTTTCGATTTTCGCGGCTTTGCGAATTAATACTGATGCTGGTGGGGTTTTGAGTACAAATGTAAAACTCCGGTCTTCATAAACCGAAATTTCTACAGGGATTACCATACCAGCTTGGTCTGCTGTTTTGGCGTTGTACTCTTTGCAGAACATCATGATGTTAACGCCATGTTGACCCAACGCAGGGCCTACTGGCGGTGCTGGGTTGGCTTTTCCAGCGTTCAGGGCCAGTTTAATGACCGCTACTACTTTTTTCGCCATTTGTATTTAGCTCTGTTTCTCTACCTGATTGAATTCCAATTCAACGGGTGTATCTCTGCCAAAAATCGAGAGCAAGGCTTTAAGTTTACTTCGCTCTGGACTGACTTCAATCACCTCGCCTTCAAAGTCCTTAAATGGGCCAGAAAGCACGATTATCTTATCACCTGTTGCCATGTCAATTTTGACAACTGGCTCTTGTTCGGTGGTTTGTTTGAATATGCGCTCTACTTCTGAGTAACTCAGAGGTACTGGTTTAACGTGACCACGACCTTTGGCACTGCCACGTTTTTGTTCTGCTCCCACAAAGTTGATGACATGAGAGGTGTTACGCACTACCTGCCATGTATCGTCATTCAAGACCATCCGTACTAGCACATAACCAGGAAACACTTTTTCTTCTGTGTGCTGGCGACTGCCATCTTTCCGGATTTTTACTGCTGGTGTGTGGGGGATTTCGACTTGAATTATTTTGTCTGCTACGTCAAAGGTTTGGATGCGTTGTTCCAAGTTGGTTTTGACGCGTTTTTCACAGCCGGAGGCTACTTGTACTGCATACCACCGCGCTTCTTTGAGCGCTGCTTCTGCTGTTTCCTCTGACTGCAAATTTGAGTTAAGTGGGTCGTCTGTTGCAAAAGTCATCAGAACACCTGTTTTGCTGCCCAAGCAAACAATCCATCCACCAAATAGATCAAAGATGCGGAGAGTGTAACCATTAACAGCACGGCTGCTGATTCGCTCACTAGCTGTCTGCGACTTGGCCAAACTACTTTTTCAAGTTCTTCTTTCGTCCCTTGAATAAAGTTTTGTACGTTTAGCCCACCAGTGTTTTCAGGCATTTCAGCTTCAGTTTTTTTCGCCACTGTTGTTTATCCCCCCGTTTCTTGTACAGCTGTATGTTGCTAATTTTTATCTTACTTTTACAGCTTTGATTCCATCCTGCTGATTTGCAGCAAAAAATCTCTCAATTATCAAACAATTATACCCGAAATCATCAGCACTAACTACATTGAGTAGAAGTGCTATTGTTTCGGGTTGTATTTTTTGCTTGCGAGCGCGCCCTGGAGGACTTGAACCCCCGACATCAGGTTTTGGAGACCTGCGTTCTACCAACTGAACTAAGAGCGCACAGGTTGGTTTGGATTCGGTGATTGCGTTGAACTTTTATTTAGTTTAACGCAATTTGCGATTCTTATTGTACATGATTTTTGTCGGGGAGACAACTTAGCGGCAAAAGCCGCTTGTTAACTGAGATTTCTCTCATACCCTGAGCAAAAAATTACAAAGGGCGGTCGAAACGCTGTTTGATCCGGGTAGCTTTACCAACGCGATCGCGCAGATAGTAAAGTTTAGCACGACGTACTTTACCACGACGGATGACTTTGATGCTATCGATGCGTGGAGAGTGCAGTAAAAATACACGTTCTACGCCTACCCCTTGAAATACGCGGCGAACGGTAATAGTTTCGTTAATACCGCCGTTGCGTTTAGCAATGACAACGCCTTCGTAGGGTTGCACACGGTATTTCTCGCCTTCTTTGATTTTCACGCCGACTTTGATGGTATCGCCCACATAAATGTTGGGCAAATTAGATTTTAGTTGTTCCGCTTCAATGGAACGGATGATCTCTTGAGCGTTCATAGCCTATCTGGTGAAAAACTCACAATCATCCATAATAAATCGAGAATCTGCTTTCAGTCTAGTGATATGTGAGATTTAAAATTTTTAACCGAGCCGCCATATCTAAAAATGAAAGCTATATTGCATAAAGCTTGCTACAGGTGTGATGTTTATGAAATTTAGCGTTGTGATCACTACCTATAACCGCGTAAGCTTACTACGCCGAGCCGTTGATTCTGCTATCAACCAGACAATTCCTTGTGAGGTGATTGTAGCTGATGATTGTTCCGCTGATGACACGCAAGCCTACGTAGAAAGCTTAGGTAATAGAGTAATTTACCATCGTCATGAGGTCAACAAAGGTCATGCAGCTACGGTAAATGCAGGAGTCAATCAAGCCAGTGGCGACTGGATTAAGTTTTTAGATGATGACGACTATTTGGCAACTAATTGTATCGAAGAGATGGCCAAGGCGATCGCGCTTTGTCCGAGTGCAGTGATTTGCTCTTGTGTTGCGGCTCAGGTTGATGAACATAAAGTAGAATTGAGTCGCACTCCTCAACTTGGCCCTGGTTTAGCTTTTTCCGTTCCCCAAGCGGATATTCACTACGGGATGCTTTTGGAATTATTGCCTTTTGGTACACCTGTACAAGTAGCTTGTAGTCGTGATGCTTTTTGTCAAACAGATGGTTGGGATTCACAACTTGATGCTAACTGTGATGACATAGATTCTTGGCTACGTATTGCTCAATTCGGTGATGCGATTTACTTGAATCAATGTTTAGCTTATCGGACAATTTGGCCGGGTGCTTATAATCATAAATTCTCTGTATCTAAGCGGCTAGATACCAATATTTTGATTAAGGAAAAAATTTATGCTTTAGTTAATGAAAAGCATCGTCAGGATATTCCCAAAATAGAAGATATCAAAAAATATCTCATATTACATTGGGCTTTTGTAGAACTGAAACAGAAAAATGTTCCAGACTTTTTGATGATGTTGAATAAATCTGCATTTTCGACAATGGCATGGAGAACTTTCTTAACTACTGTTTTTTTACGCCGTTTGCACTTTCAAAGTAAACTTATCCGTAAGATTGTCTTGTATTAAATTTATAACCAAAGTCTGTCATGAGGGATTTAAAATCACAGTCCGAATAGAATTCGCAGCATTTTTATGAAGATATAGCCACGATTTCTATTCGCTTAAAATCACCAAAATTATGCTGATTTATTAATCGCTTTTATTTAGTAATACCTGTTCTTCCATTTATCTAATTTGGCTAATGTTTGCTTGAGCCACCCAAAATCTAGGATGTCGTGTAGCAGTGTATAAAAACACGGAATAATAAACAGGGTCAATACAGTTGCTAATGACAAACCAGAAAAAACAACAACACCCAATGGTTGCAGAAACTCTGAGCCTTCACCAATTCCTAATGCTAGAGGGAACATACCTAAAACGGTAGTAATAGTAGTCATAAGTACAGGACGCAACCGTTGTGGCGCAGCTTGTAAAATGGCAGTTTTGCGGTCAATGTTGTCTCGTTCCCGAAGTTGATTGGCTAACTCGACCATAATGATGGCATTGTTCACCACAATACCAACTAATAAAACGGCACCTACTATCACGGTTGCACCAATGGCAGTTTTGGTAATATAAAGCCCGAAAATTCCCCCGGCTAGTGCTAATGGAATGGTAAACATAATTACCAATGGGTCAATGAGGGAATTATATTGCACTGCCATAACTACAAATACAAGGAATGTGGCTAATCCACCTAATAGTTGTAGTGAGCTTTGCAATTGTTGATTTGATTCAGCGGCGGCGCTGGGTAAAACACTCACACCTTCTGGCAATTCGAGGTTATCTATTACTTGTTTGACCTGGGCTATGGCTTGACTTAAACTAGCGCCCTCGTTTAAATTCCCCGCTAGAATGACAACTTGGCGCTGGTTAATTCGCTGAATTTCGCCAGGCGCTTGCCCTTCAACAATTCTCGCAACATCACTCAACCGGACTTGGTGATTATTGTCTACAAATAACGGCAGTCTTTCTAATTGAGATGGTGCTTGGACTGCTGTTTCATTCAACTTTACGCGTACATCTACTAAGCGGTTGCCACGTTGTAACTGTGTGGGAATGCTACCCTCTAGAGCAGTCTGAATGGTATCGCCAATATCTGTAGTAGTTAAGCCTAAAGCTGCAACACGCTCCCAGTCTGGCAAGATTTGAATTTCGGGTTGTCTTTCATCAGCATCAGGGCGGAATCTAGCGAAGGTGGCTTGTTCTTCTAAAGCTGCTAAAACTTGACGACCAGCTTGTTGTAAATTGTCTGGGTCGTTACCTTGCAAAATCACGTCAACATCAGCACCCCGTACAGGAGAGTTATTCAAAATCAAACCCCGCACTTGTCCGGGTGAAAGGCGCAGACGAATTCCGGCTAAGTTTAATTTGTCAAGTTCTTGGGTAACTCGTTCAACATAAGCTTCGACATCAGTACCAGATTTTAAGCTAATGGTGCTGGAACCGCGTAAGGGGTTGGCGTTAGTTGTGTTACCAAATAAGGCTCCACCAGCAGTAGAAAATATATATTCTGTTTCTGGCTGCTGGCGGAGAACCTCATCCACGGCGCTCATGACTTTGAGGTTAGTGTCTAAGGGTGTTCCGGGAGGAAACTGAGCATTTAAGTTAACTTGTCCTGTACTAATTCTAGGGAGAATTTCTTGGGGAATTTGCGGAGCCATCCACAAACTACCGCCACCAAAGAAGAGGAGGGCGATCGCCACTGTAATGAATCGCCAGCGTAATATCATAGTTAAACAGCCGCCATATCCCCTGGTAGCAGCATCAAAGCGGCGATTAAATTCTTGCAATAGCCAAAATTGATTTAAACGGCTAGAAAACTTCCATCCTAATAAGCGAGATGCCATCATGGGGACAACGGTAACGGCAATGACTATCGAAGCTGCTACGGAAAAGCTAATAGTTAAAATTAATTCATTGAATAGCAGGGCGATAAACCCACCAATAAGCAAAAATGGTAATACTGCAACCAAGTTAGTACTAGTAGAAGCGATTAATGCTGATTCGACTTCTCGACTACTTTGTTCTGATTGATTAATTAGTTGCTGTTTACTCAACTTGCTTCTAGCAGTTTTACCGGGGGTCATTCCCGCACCTTCAGCAATGTTCTCCAACATCACGATGGAGTTGTCTACGACAATACCTACACCCAAAGCTAAACCACCCAAACTAAAAACGTTAATAGATAAACCAAATAAACCCATTAAGATAATTGCGGCTAGGGTGGCTAAGGGGATAGCCAGGACAATAATCAAAGTTTGTCTGATGGAACCCAGGAATAGGAGAACTGCGATCGCTGCTAATGCTGTCCCAATTAACCCGGAACTTGTAACATTAGAAATAGAATTACGAATAAACTTTGATTCATCTAAAGTAGCAGTAATTACTGTCCCTTCAGGAATTACACCAGACTGCCGCAGTTCTTCTACACGCTGTTTCACTCCATCAACAACGTTGATAGTATTGGCATCTGGTTGTTTTTGAATACTGACTTTTACCGCTGGTTCACCATTGAGAGAAACGAAAACTCTTTGTTGTTCTGAGCCGTCGATAATTTCGGCAAAGTCTCGCAGATAAACACGACGAGTGGGGACTGAGGCTTGAGTATTATTGCTAGATGAAGATACTTCAAATGATAAATCTCTCAGTTCCTCAGCACTCCGAAAGCGACCCACAGTCCGAGTTAATGGTTCGGAATTCTGCCCTAAAATTCGACCACCGGAAATATCTTGGTTGCGGTCTCTCAATTCATCTAAAACATCCGTTAAACCTACACCCAAAGCTTGCAATCGATTTAAATCAAGATTGACTCTAACTTCTTCTGGCACTCCTCCCGATACGTCTACCCCGGCTACACCAGGGACAACACCTAGTTCACGGGCTAGTTCTTCTTCGGCAAACACCCGTAAATCTACACCTTCTAAGGTCGGTGAAGTTAAAGCTATTTCATAAACAGGTAACTGGGAAGGATCTACTTTAAATATGCGTGGTGCTTCTAGGGTGTCTGGTAAAGTACCTCTGGCTCGGTTAAAGGCCGCAGTAGCATCGTTTAAGGCTTGGTCAATATTGCCCCCTGGTTGAAAGTACAAATCTAAACTGACTTGTCCTTCACGGGTTTGAGAAAAGACTTGTAATACACCTTCGGTAGCGGAAAAGGCTTCTTCTAAAGGCTTTGTGACTTCATCAATTGCTACTTCTGGCGAAATGCCTGGTGCTTGTATTCGCACACCAATCCGAGGATAGGTAATTGATGGTAGTAAATCTACTGGTAATTTGACTATAAAAAATACACCCATCACGATTACTGCTAGGGTAAGCATGAGGGTACCGATATGTTGACGGATAGAGATGGCGCTGATACTAAATCCGCCGCTTTTTTGGACTTGCTGCATAACTATGATTGCACTCCAAATCTAAATTCTTAATTTCTAGTTCTGCGCAGTGTCGAATTTGATTCGCCTGTTTCGGAAAGAATCGAAAGACGTACCGGGTTGCCATCTTTTAATGGTCTACCACTGCGAACTACATAGCGCTCTCCTGGTTGCAAACCAGATAAAATCTCCACTTTGCTATCAGCTTTTTTGCCCAAAGTGACGGTACGTGCTTTTACCGTTGGTTCGCCTTGGTTATCTGTAACTACAAATACAGTGCCATTTATATCATTATTTGCTGTTTCAGACCCAGAAGGTTGTTTGGCTGATTTTTGAATAGCGGTTTGCGCGACTACAACTCGCGGTTGTGTTTGATTTTCAAAATTAACTCTGGCTAATAGTCCGCTACCAATATTGCTGTTACTGTTGGGAACTTCCACTTCTACTGGTATCAGGCGAGCAGTCGCATCGGCGGTGGGAGATATGCGTATAACTCTGCCAGTTAATGCTTTTTGGGGAAAGGCATCTAAGCGTACTTGTACAGATTGTCCAAGTTTAATTTTTGCTAGTTCCAATTCCGAAACTTGCACAACTACTTTGACTCGGCTGAAGTCACCAATTTGTATAACTTCGCCGCCTGCTTGCAAAAGATTACCTGGTTCTGTAACTTTGCTGGTAACGACACCATTGATGGGGGAAATTAATCGGGAGTAGGAACGGCGTTCTTTGGCTTGGGCGACTACTGCTTGTTGCGCTAAAACTCTACCTTGGGTAGCGGCGACGGCTTGTTGTTCTGTGCGGACTTGCTCTGTTGCAGCCCGCAAGGCTTGGGCGGCTGTTTGGGCTTGAGTGCGTGCTTGTTCGGCGGTTTGTTGGGCGATCGCACCTTGTTGGTATAATTGCTGTTGTCTTTGAGAGTCGGCTTGAGCTTGCACCATCTGTAAGCGCAGTCTTTCCACTTCTGCACGCGCATTACTTACCTGGGTTGCGGCTCTGGCTACATCGGATTTTTGGGCTGCGAGTTCGGCTTCGGCTTGTTTTAATTCTGTCATCAGCAAGGTATCATCTAACTGTCCGATGTTTTGCCCTTTTTTGACAATACTACCTACATCTACGTTTAAAGATAATAGTCGCGCTTCTATTTGCGATCGCAGTGATACGGTACGGAAAGGAATTGTTGTACCTGTATACTCTGGCTGTTTTTCGAGTGTATCTGTACGGGCGATCGCTACATCTACAGGTGTTGTACTACCACTTTCTTTACTACCACGTTGCGATTGAGCTTCGGCTGCTTCTTTAGGTAGAGAAGCACAACTAGCAGAAAGTACTCCTGTAGTTAATAAGCAAGCAAATAATGATATGAATTTTCCTGTTTGTCCCTGGGGAAATATCCTTTTGTTTGTTGGTTTCCCTGTGTCAATCTTGGCGATTAAATCTAACTGGCTATTCATCACTGGGATTGGAGGTATGTAGGTTTGCTGTTTCATCGATTTTTGCGGTTGTCCGTTGCAAATCATTTATTCTGCTTATATAAAAATTTTTCCAAAAATAGCAGCCTTTTACACCCAAGCCATTCTGTATATATGTCTCTAGATAGACGCATTGATGATAAATTAATGTTGAGATATATCTTCTTGTGTCAATTTTTACTACCTTTGCTACATGAAAGTTTCAAAAAAATATCCTGTCTGCTAGTGCAGATTTATAACGATTTTATCTACGATAGAATTAAGACTAAGGCATGTTTTACTCATATCTTGACCATAAAGCGTAGACATGAGAATTTTAACAAATCAAATTTGGCGCTAATTTATGCCTGAATTTTGGCATTAGCATTGGTGAAATAACGATATTTAGTTTTACTAAGTATACCTAATATATACTAGCAAAGCTGCTAAAAAAGCAATCGGCAAGTCTGAGTATTTATGAGATATATTAAAAAATCTAAACCGTAATTGTCTTTTGTCACCATGTAGTATATGTACAAACGCTATTTTTAGAATAGGCGAGGACAATAACGCGTGACATCACCGCTAAGACTGACTCAAACCGCTAACGAAGCCGAAATTACAGAATTTTTCCAAAAATCAGCCGGTCAGTGGCGTTCAGAAAGACGCTACTATACTCTGCCAGAGGGCGAAACGAAAGAAATGGTGAGTCTGATCACCATTCGCTTTTTAGAAACAGGATGTGCTGAGTTGCAAAAGTTGGCGCAATTGCACAATTTACCTGAGACGGTTAATTTAATCTGTGGTGCAGAAGTACTGTGGAATAGTACTGATATACTAAAAAATAGACAAGATTCTCAAGGCTCGACATTATTTGGTGCATTAGGAAATATTTTGTACCGCGATCGCGGTTTTGCCACATCCAAACCAATCACCGCCGAGTATCATTTTCCTAACTCAGAAACTTTGTGTTTGCGAACTGAGTACAACGGCTCAGTATTTGAGGAAGAATTAAAGTTAATTGGGAATAAATATCGCACCAGACAAACAATTATCTCTCGCGCTGGTGAACAGTTAATGATTGGTCAATATTTAGAAAAGCGAATTGACTAAACCGTAAGAAATAATAGGGAATAGATATTTATTGTCTGTTCCCTGTCAATATGTTTTGTTTTAAAAACTAGGTGAAAGCGATCGCACTTCCATATTCAACACTTGCTCTTGCAACAGTATGTAAATCTAAGAGCAACGCTCATTTATTAAATAATTTGCACTAATTTTTTAAACAATTATTGATTAGATTAGTAATGTTGGGTTTCCTTGCGTCAACCCAACCTTGTATCTGAACTGTATTAACCTACAATTTGCCACCAACCAAAAGCGGGGCCGATAAAACGAATAGTTACCCAAGCGACAACCATACCGACAATCCCAATCCAGGCTCCGCGAGTAGTCCAAGCCACAAATAATTCAGATTGGCGTTTGGTGATGGGAACCCAAGATAATATGCGCTCATCTTGACCGTATTTTTCTCCCAGAGTTTCTTTGCGACGTTTTGCTTCACCCATAATTAGCAATTCAAAATTCAAATTAGTTTGTGTGTCTGATCCCAGAGATGCGATCGCATCTCTAGTCCAATTGATGAAGTTCCAAATGTAAGCACAAGCTGATAATAGCGTTTGGTCAGATGCGATCGCTATCCGTTGACAAAATGTAAATAGTCAAAAATTGATTAACTATTGACTTTTGACACTGAACTCTTGTTAAGCCGAATCTTCTTCATCGGGGTTGGCGAATAAACTAGGGTCAAGATAGTTAATGCGTGCTAGAGGGCTAAGTGCTGCGAGGATTTGGGAACCATAGCTACGGTTAATAACTCGACTATCGAGCAATGCTACTACACCTTGATTTTCGCGTACAGGGGCGATCGCGCGTTGTAGTTCATTTAAAGCTGCCGGGAGTAAGTATACCCGAAACCAATCTTGATGCGATCGCTTGTAGTGAGCTACCCTTCCAGCCACTAGGGGATTTTCTAAAGACGGTAGAGGTAAAGTCGCAATAATTAATAGATGTGGCGCAGGTAAAACATGTTGATGTTCTCGCCAATATTCCCAACCACTAATTAAAATACCGTTTTCATCTAAACAAGTTTTTTCTACTTGTACCCGTGTACCAAACTCTGAAGCCAAAATTGCACCGACTTGCGCCTTGAGTGGGACATCTCCTACCAAAACAACTGTTAATCCTGGCGCTGTCGCACTTAAACAAAGTAAGGTGCGAACTTTGTGAATAAAGGCTGGTTGAAATTCTGGTGTATTTGGTAAAGGTAACTGATGGGGTACATATAATTGAATCGCTTGAGCTTGACTATCTGAAGAGAACCTCAGACAAGTGACATCATCTAAACCCAAACGCTGACGAAATACAGGCGCTTCCGTTTCTGGTTCTAATGCACTACCAATTAAAACCACTGGCTGTCGTTCCCAAATCGGGGACAGTATTCCAGCTAATTCAATCGGCGCGTAATGCAAAGAAAATAAACCTTGGCGACGCGCAATAGTAGTCCAAAAAAGATGCGGTGGCTGATTTAGAGGAGTATTTTCATGAATGTATTGAAATTGCTGCCAGAAATTTTGCCAAACATGAGGAATAGTCTCTAAGTTTAATTGAGCAAAAAGACCATGAATAATTTCTGCTTCTGGCTGGGAGATGAGATAACACTCATAAGGATTTGCTGGATGCTGGAAGACTTCTTTTGTGAGTTGTGTTCTAGCAGAACGAATTGCTTCAACTTGGTGAGGACAAGCCAGTATAAGTTCTTCCCAGTCTTGAGGTTGCACATCTTGAATTAGTTGATTACGTACCCAATCTTCTAAATCATCTACACCATCAATAATTGTGGGAATACCTGGGCGAAAAGTTTCAGAAGATGTTAACTGTCCTTTTAACCAAGCTTCTGGAGAAGTTAGGAGTAGTCCTTGAAACCCAAAATTAGGCCAAGCGTTACCTGTTCTGATTGGCTTTTGAACTTGTAACCACTGTTGTAAGCGGGGAATTTCTACTTGCAACAGACGTTGTTGCACAGTTTCTGGAGCAACAATAATAACAGGGCCTTGCCACATCAATGCTGATGCGACAAAACTAGTGCGATATCGCCCTTGATAGCCACAAGCCGCCCCAACTTGAATTAAAGCACTACGTCCTAGACGCAAGGCGCGGGCTACCAACCTTGCCATCGTCAAATGATGAGGCCAGGAAGGGAACCCCGCCTGCGATCGCAGGAAGTTATGTAGTGACAAATGAACTTCTGCCTCAATCACACGCTTTTAATCCCATACAAAGTGATTTTTACTTCCATTAGCCCCATTTCTATTATTCAGTTATCAGTCTAATAACTGATAACTGTTCACTGTTCACTGTTCACTGATTAAATTATGCCAACTTACACAGGAATTTCTAGCGATGCGTTCAGGCATCCACTTGACCGCCAAGCTGAACAAGCTTTACGAAATTTACCAGGGTTTGAGTTAATTGCCCGTAAATTCATGGAGTTTGTCTACGAACGCCCGCAGTTAGTCTATCTAATGGGTAACACCATCCAAGTAGGGCCGCGACAATATTCCACTATTTACCAGATATTTCGGGAATGTGTGCGGGATTTGGATGTTTACCCAGAACCTGCACTGTTTGTCTCACAAAATCCCCAAGCAAATAGCTATGCTTTGGGGCAAGAAAATCCTTACATTGTTATCAATACAGGCATACTAGACTTACTGGAGGAAGTCGAAATTAGGGCGGTGTTAGCCCATGAACTGGGACATATTAAATGTGGTCATACTATTTTAATTCAAATGGCGATGTGGGCGATGAGTGCTGCTTCTGCCCTAGGTGAATTGACCTTTGGCATTGGTAATTTCGTTACCCAAGCCTTAATTTATGCCTTTTTTGAATGGCGGCGAAAAGCTGAACTGACAGCAGATCGCGCCGCCTTGTTAGTAATTGATGACATAAATCCTGTGATGTCTTCGATGATGAAGGTATCGGGTGGAAGTAGCAAATATGCCCATGAATGTAGTTTACAAGAATTTATCCACCAATCAGAAAATTATCAAGCACTGAATGAAGATGGACTGAATCAAATATATAAGTTCTTGATCTACAATGGCGCTCAGGGCATGATGTTAAGCCATCCCTTTGCTGTAGAGCGTATACATTATTTAAGGGAGTGGGCAGTATCAGAAGAATATCAGCAAATTCGCCGAGGAAACTATCAGCGATCGCCAGCCGAAGGTGCAGTAAATGTTGCATCAGAAACTTCCGCAAGTGAAGCAGAAAATTTGCGGCGGCAAATTGAAGAATTACAACAAGAAATTAACAGAATGAAAAGGTCTCAGTAGCTTTGAGGATGGGTATGATTATGCCCATCCTCAAATAATTTATTTTTATTTACAATTAATGATATTGTTCGTAACATATATAACATTGTCTTATTAGTTTTTATCCTCAAATGATCATTTTTTCAGTAGAGGCTTTTTACCTGCTGATCTAAATATAAATTTTCTGTAGCGTGATTTATTTTTTAAGATTCCTTTATCTCCGATAATACTTTTTAGGGGTGCTTGTTAGAGATAAATATTCAGCAAAAACTTATCTTCTGCATTCTGCTGTTATGCCTTCTAGACATAGGCTGCAAAATCATCTAAGCTACCATCTGTTTGTGAATGTTCAACATCCAAGATTCAAAGCAAAGTTTTGAATCTTGCTTAACTAAGTCTGAGCATGAAATTTCGTTTAGGCATTTCTCAACATGGTAATTAACTTTCCCAAATGGCTATTTTTGTTAGCTAATATTCTTTTCCTTGTCATATTCATGCCTGGGATTGCTTTAGCTACGCCTCTACAAATTCATGCTAATTCTAGTGTGATTTCTGCCCAACCTTACAAAGCTGCAATCAACTTAGCATATTTGGAAACTGATTTTACTCCCCAAGAACGTCAACAACTCCAAGGTTTACGTCAACGCCGCAACAAAGAAATTAGTACTATCTTAAGTTCATTCCAACGTGAAAAACTGAAAGAACAATTGCAGGCGGGTCATAATATTTATCAAGCCATAGAGGGTTTAGATTTACATCCCGATCAGCAAAGTATGATCAAAGCTGTGATGCAGTTATATCACTTAAAAACGAAGACCATTTTATCTCGGTATTCTCTACAATTAGGACAAGAATAGATGTTGTCTTTGACCACTAATTTGTAGTTTTATAGTTGTGTTAAGATCTGCATCAATAAAAAGCGATCGCTCTCTGGATTGGGCAGGCGATCGCTTTTTATCTTAAAATCTAATACCAATTCACAATGATGCTCGCATACTAACGCAATTAAGAAAATTAGATGCACCAAGACTAATGTGAGAAACAATCTGTTGACTAATTTAGAAGAATTGGTAGAACTCGTATTCTTATTTGTGATGATTGATTCCAATCATTTGTTTGAGTCTAAACCAGCGACCACGTAGTTGCCAAAACTTGCTGGTTTTCATAGCTGCAATCTCTTCTCTAGCATCTTGAAGCTGCTTCTCCAGATAGCTAACTTTTTGCTCAAGTTGTTTTGAGTGGGTAGAGTATTGATTGGTACTGCTTAGAGAAAATTGCTGAATCGGTAAAGGGGCGGTCGCTTCAGTTAAATTACCATCAGTTATGCTTGCTGTATGACTTGCGAGCAACTGACTATATCCTCCCGATTGAATCCAATAGACTTGATCTAAGTCAACTGAAATTATCTTTTGTAACACTGCTTTTAATTCTGAATTAGAAGCTGCAACAAGCTGGATAGGTTTTTGGATGTGATAATTATCAATAGAAGTTGGATCAGAAATAAAATTAGGATAGGTTTCTACAATTTCACATTCAGGAATCCAGGAATAGAAGAAGTCTTGCCAGCTTGGAACAATAAGTTGCAAGTTAAGTTGCCACTTTCTCAACCGATTAATCACATCCATATTGTGTTCAAAATCCGGCGATATGAGAACTGTGACTGAGTGTTTACCTTTGAAATGTGTAAAAATTAGTGTTTCAAGTCCAAAGTGTTCAAGAGCAAATAAATTAGATGGAGAAGCTTCTGGTAAAAACTCTAAATCTCTAATGTAAAATTCCTGGGCTGCTTCTGAGGAATTGTGACTTTGTAGCTGAACCTCAACCAAAAAGTTTTTGTGAGTATGCACTTCAACCAGCATAGGAATATATAGTTCGTGCCATACTCCTCTCACTAATTCTTCTGAAAAAACGTTGATCGAATTTAATTTGATAGTAATTGTCGGGGAGTCGTAATTTGAGACATAAGGAATGAGAAGTGAAAGATGCAAAAAATCCTTCAGTCTATCCAGACTAAAGAACAACCTTGCTCGTTTGTAAACAGTGCGCTTATTTTCTCCAGCCTGCGGAAGTTTCCATCCATTAAGTAATCGAAACTTAGGATAGCTCTGATCTGTGACTGATAAATTAACAAATTGGTCAGCAATAAGGTCAATTAGGCGATGGATTCCTAAATCTGGGTTATATAAATCTTTTGCATATTCAGAAGGACGAATAGCCTCTTGGCTAAGGCTACTTTGAGGAATAGAAATATGTTGCTTTTTCTGAATTAAAAAATTAATACTGCCAGCCAACTGCGGAAATTTTGTAATTGCTTCTTCAAAACTCCATTCGCTATGGTATGGCATTAATCCATAAAGGTTTTGAGTAAAAACTCGAATATCCAGTGCATCTTTGTAATATTTAAAAATTTCAGTAAATAACTGGAATTTGGGGACTTGTTCGTTTATACCTTGTAATACGCTGGTATGGTGATTAAAAATCAGGGCTTCCTCTTCCTCAGTACTGCTATCTGCCATAAAAGAGTCACCCAATGTAATTAAATATCCCCCTGGTTTTAGAACTCTTAAACTTTCCTGTAACGATTTGGGAATGTCTACCAGGTGATGTAGGGCTGCATTGGCAGTAACAATATCAAACTGACAGTCCGCAAAAGGTAAATTATCCGAGGAACCACCAAACCAACGTAGCTGTGGATATTCTGCATTCCCAAATGCACTAAGAGCAGGACTAAACTCTAGACAAGTGACGGTTGCACCTGCACTGTAAAACTTTAGGCTGTCATACCCTGACCCTGCACCAATGTCTAAAACGCACTTATTCCGTAGATCAATAGCTTGAGTCAAAGTTTTGAAGAAAAGATGCTCGTTATATCGGTACTCCAGCCAGTAAGGTATGTTTGTCAGCCCATACTTTGATAGTACTGCTACTTTGTTGCAAGAGTTGGTGTACTCATTCACCATACTGATAACATTCAAATAGTTATGGTCTGCATTCTTTTCCTTTACTTGATACTGGGCGGCATTTGCCGCAATTTCAAAAAGACTAAGTATCTCTTCCTGCTTAAAGATTCCTAAATAAGGAACACCCCAAATTAAGTCATAGTTTTTGCCACAATTGTTGCAGGTAATAGCATCAATATAAATCTGTTTGTTGTCATACTGATCAATCCGCGTGGTTAGTGCGGATTGATTGCAGGATGGACATTGAGTATTATTGAGATCCATAGATGTCGACATACCTTATTGTAGAGTGTCATTGAACCCTGAAAGCTCACCAAATCTTGTTGGCGATCGCACTTTACCCCATAATTTCCTAGCACTCAAGCTCTAACAACAAACCTTCAATCTTCTGAGCGATCGCCTCAGAAAATTATGGCAAGTGCAAAAATCTCTCACTGTCTACTTTTACAGCATCTATAATTAATCTTGCCCTATTAAGTTCGTTACCATGTCGGAAGAAGATATCCGTGCCGCCAGGCTGGAAAAAGTAGACCAGATTAAGCAGTTAGGGGGTAATCCATACTCCTATCGTTGGGAATCTACCCATAGCGCCGCCCAATTGCAAGAAAAATTTGCTGATTTAGCCAGTGGCGAAGAAGTCGATTTAGAAGTTGCGATCGCCGGTCGCATTATGGCGCGGCGTGTTTTTGGTAAGTTGGCATTCTTCACCTTGCAAGACGAAACTGGCAACATACAGCTTTATCTGGAGAAAAATCGCATCCAAGAAAGCATGGCAGAGATTGATGCTGATGCTTTCAACCACCTCAAGCAACTCACAGATGCAGGAGATATTCTAGGCGTTAAAGGCACGATTAAACGGACTGAAAAGGGCGAGTTATCAGTCTACGTCAAACAATACACCATCCTCACAAAATCCCTACTGCCCCTACCCGACAAGTGGCATGGATTAACTGATATTGCTAAACGCTATCGTCAGCGCTACGTTGACTTGATTGTTAACCCCGAAGTCCGGCAAACTTTTCGCCGTCGCGCCCAAATTACCGCAGGTATTCGCCGCTATTTAGAACAGCGAGATTTTCTCGAAATTGAAACGCCAGTTTTGCAAAGTGAAGCTGGGGGTGCAGATGCACGTCCCTTCATTACTTACCACAACACCCTAGAAATGGAATTGTATCTGCGAATTGCCACAGAACTCCATCTCAAGCGGTTGATTGTCGGTGGTTTTGAAAAAGTGTTTGAAATGGGACGGATTTTCCGCAACGAAGGAATTTCCACCCGCCATAACCCCGAATTTACCACAATCGAACTTTACCAAGCCTACGCCGACTACAACGATATGATGGCGTTGACGGAAGGTATTATTACCACCGTCGCCCAAGAAGTTCTCGGCACATTGCAAATCACTTACCAAGGGGAAACGGTTGATTTAACACCACCTTGGCGACGGGTGACAATGCACGATGCAGTCAAAGAAGCTACAGGCTTAGACTTCAATTCTTTCCCAACATTGGAAGAAGCCAAAGCCGCAGCTAAAAATGCAGGAATTCCAGGTGTAGATGAAGCCCAAACCATCGGTAAAGTACTGAATTTAGCCTTTGAAGAAAAGGTAGAAACTAGCTTAATTCAACCTACCTTTGTCATTGACTATCCTGTAGAAATTTCACCACTGGCAAAACCGCACCGTTCTCAACCTGGTTTGGTAGAAAGATTCGAGTTATTTATAGTGGGACGCGAAACCGCCAACAGCTTCTCAGAATTAACAGACCCCATCGACCAAAGAGAACGTCTAGAAGACCAAGCCGCCCGTAAAGCCGCTGGTGATTTAGAAGCCCAAGGTGTAGATGAAGATTTTCTCACAGCGTTGGAATATGGAATGCCACCTACAGGCGGTCTAGGTATTGGGATTGATCGGTTAGTAATGTTATTAACTGATTCTGCCAGTATTCGAGATGTTATTGCTTTCCCCTTACTCAAGCCAGAAGGCAGCTTTATTAAGGAATTTAGCTATGATCCAAAAACTCAAACACTGACTATTGAATTTGATGGCGGAAGTGTTTACGAATATTTCAAAGTACCTTCTAATATCAAAGAAGATTTAGATAATGCACCGTCTAAAGGTCAATACTTTAACAAGTTTATTAAAGGGAAATTTAAATATGAACAATTAAGGTGAGATAAAAGAATTGTAGTGGAGCGATCGCTCCACCCAACAAAATATTGATCATGTTGGGTTTTGTACTTCAACCCAAGCTTGTGTTTTAGGAGTTTTAATCAAATAAGACTAAATCTGCACCACAAGTTTAATTTCCTCAAGTTGTTGCTGTAGCCAAGCAGCAAACAAATCCCTGAGAATTTTACAGCGCAGTACTTCATCTAAATGAGGCTGAATAATTTCTTCAACCCAAATTAGATGAACTCCTTTTTGTGTGAGAATTGGCTTGATAATCTTTGGTGGATGGGCAGTAAAAACATACGCTGCAATCTCTGGAATAAAATCGCCACGGCATCGTATCCCACAATATCCACCAACACGGCGTAATTCAGGTTCTTTTATGTATTGTTGAGCAATATCTGGGAAAGATATTTTATTTTCTTGGACTGCATAAAATAGCTGCCAAGCTAAGTCTTCGTCATCTAAAACAACTTCATAAGTGATAGATTTAACATAATCAAGTTGATGTGTAAAAAAGAAAGGTTCGACTTGCTCTGCTAAGAGATGATGAGCTAACTTTGCCGAAAGTAGAGAAATTTCTACTACTTCTTTAAACTCATTGAGAGAAAGATAATGTTTTTCTAGCCATATTTCAGTATCTTTAGCTTTGACAAGTTTTTTTAGTAACCGCATATTATCGGCTGCCTGTTGAAGCTCTCCGGGCTGAATTTTTATCCCTGCTTGATCAGCAGCATCAGTAATAATCTTTCGAGTAGCGATCGCTTCAATCATATCGGGAAGCTGACAAGAAAGCTTCATTTGATACAATATATCTTCAGGAGAAATAATGAAAATATTAGTCATTAATTAATTCCTATTTTTTTCAAAAAATACTCCCTTCTGTCCAAGAATTAGTGATGAGTATTAACGAAATTGAGTAAATCTTCTAAACTATTATGTTCATAGCTTAATTGCAAGTCGCATATTACAATATCAGAATCTTGAATATCAGCAGTTTCTTGTTGAGAGATATTGTTACGTTGTTTTGTAGACAGTCCCATTTGTTTAAGTAAACGACTAATATGGCGTTCGGTAATTTTAATTCCCATTTCATTTGCTAAATGCTTACTTAACCATTGCGCTGTCCAGTTTTGGAATGGATAGCCATATTCATGAGGACTATGAGTTACTAATTCTTTCAAGCGTGCAATATACTGGTCATTAACACTCTTTGGCCTACCTATTTTCTGTTCCTGCCATTGGTGAGCTAATCCAGCTTTTGCCACACCACTCCAATATCGCGCCATGTGGTAAGAACAGCCTAATATTTGACAAATTTTGCTTGGAGATTTACCTTGATCTGCCAATAACATAATTTCGATTCGACGACGGTATTCGGGTTGTAAACTTGCTTGGAGATTTTTCAGCAGAACTTTTTGCTGAAAAGGTGTTAAAAACTTACTAATATTAACGTTATAGTTGTCAAAATCTTGAAATTGGTTAATTTCATGTGACATAGATATTAAAAACCTCATCCAACTAGAAAAAGCAATCCAAATTGGCGTTTTTGGCGAAAATGAAGTGATAGGCTAAAGAGAAAAATTGTTGATTTATTTTTAATAACTTCAATCTTAGTAAAGTACTTTGATCAATCACAGCCATAAATAGGAGTAAAGTTGATTATGGGGATTTGATTTTATTTATATCTTTAGAAAGATTTAAATCAATAGTTTTCTATTAATCAATCAGGAAGTTAGAGGATTCAATAAATTTTGTGTCTAAAAAAAGTCCTTAGTCTAAAGTAAATACTTAAAGCTAAGGACATTTATTAAAGGCTAACAATCATAATCATGTAATTAATCTATGTGTATCACTGATTAAGTTTGAGAATAGGCTAATTTAAAGGTATAAATAGCTCTATTTTCCAATAAGTCATGATGATAATGGTGCGTAGATATCGTGAGAGTTGGAATTCAGATAAGGATGTTGTAATTTAATGTCATATAAGGCAAATTGCTTCTGAATTAAAGCCATACGATTGCCTTTTGATTCATCTCCTTGTTGCCAAGCTTCTAATAAAGCGTTGGTCACAATTTGACAACGGTTGATGCCAAAACTTTCTTTTTCCGAGAATTTATGATTTGGTTCTTCCGCAAGTGCAAGTCCTGGAGCGAGTAATTTTGTAAATAGTGGGATTTCTTCTCGAAAATACGGTTTATAGTTGACATAAATATCTTGCAACACTACTTGAATAACTGAATATTGAGTTTTGCCAAAATAAAGTACTGCTGTATCGTAGCGATCATAGTCTGAGGGATTGTAGAGCGCTTTAAAAGTAAAAGGAATATATATAGTGTTTAATTGCTGAGTGAGGCTGCTCATAACTGCAACTGCACCTTCAGGACTTAAATTAAAGTAAACACGTACAAGCGGTGAATTGATCGCAGTCTCAGCATGACTTGATAATCCAGCATTGCCAACCGCCATATAAAAACCATTCTGCACTAAATTACGTGGCATCTTGACAGCAACAATATCTCCAGCGATCGCATTTCGTTCTATATCTCGAAGATGGCGATCGCGTTCTATATGCAAAGTCAAGCCACTTTTTTTCACCACCAGAGAGCGATCGTTTTCTTCCATTACTACTTGCCAACCTGGATCAAAGTAGCCTATACCTTTATTGGACAAGTGTAATTGCTCATAAAACGCCACATCTACTCCAAGATAAGTATTATTCTCTAAATTCTTGGGCATTGTCGAATCCATGAGATTTATATCTAAAGACAGAGCAGTTCGACTAGCGCCGTTATAGTAAATCCCATAGAGAAAGTTGCACAATTGTGAATTCAAAAACTTGTGCTGAAGATTTAAAGGTAATTTTTGAAAGCGTTCCACTGCTTCATCAGGCAGTTTTAATGGTTTGTAATTGGGATGATAAATACAAAAATTAGGTTGAATCTGAATCTTAGTAACGATATCTTCCAAAATATTTAATAAGGCTTGACTCAAATTATTGTCAGGTTGTAATATAAGTGAGTTTAGCAATTGCATAACTTTCTATTTTTAATTAAAACTACTTTTCAAAATAGAAACTAAAAGCTAGACTTCTAATATAGAATTTTTCATATTTGATTGTTATTTTTTCCCGCTATTAAAAAAATAGCAACATCCCAACTCAAAAATAATAGCCATTAATCGGAGCAGGATAAAGAAGTTTAATGCTTAATCCTGCTCATTAGTTTATTAGACTAATCTTCAGCAATAACAAGCTGAACTCTAGTCACCACCAGCACCAGCGCCACCAGCACCAGCGCCACCAGCACCACCAGCACCACCGTTACCCAAAACACCACCAGCAGCACCGCTAAATGTCTTAGCGATAGAAACAATATTATTCAGCGCATACACGTTGATGCCGAATTCCAGTAACTTCTCGATGCCGGGGCCATATCCTCCTTGCAAGTTCATAGCATCTGTATCAGCTAAATCTTGCAGAAAATTTTCAGAATCTATAAACAGTTCTGAACCAACAGAATTCAATGCAGAGTCTTGATAATTCATGATGATTATTCTCCAATTATTTGTGGAAAAAAAATCTATTACCTGTGTGTAAGTAAACTTATTTGTTTAACCTTACACTTGCATTATTAGTTGCAAAAACTAAATTTTCAAGCCTGAATAATTGATTTATTCGACACAAATTGACTAATTATGTCGAGTAATAAATTTTAATATGTCTTTGAAAATTCTATTTCAATTTCTATCGAAAAAATATTTTTTAATTAATAGATAGATTTTTAATATTGGTCTATATCCACCTAAAAACATTCACAATTTATTCAGAGCGCACATCTGTGCGCTCTGATGAGGCAGATATATCAGGTACTGGATGAAATCTGATGAAGGCTTATCAAAAAAATGTTTGACTGCCGCCTTGCGATACTAGTAGTGTCGCAACCTATCTTGAGTATTGAAAAAAATGTGTATATTGCCAATCAACTCTTAAGACATAATTAGACAAATTTTGTCTTTAAAAGAGACAAATAATCCTGCTGTTATATGTTTTAACTTCTCACTAAGCTTTAGCCGAGATATGACTATACTCGGCAAATATTGATGATTGTAAACATTGCCATTGTATTGGCGTGATTAACTTCTCAAGCAGTTGTTACTTCTGGCAATTCAAATTTATAACCGTAGCCGCGAACCGTCTTAATAAACTCAGGCACGTTATGATCAACTTCTAATTTCTTGCGTAATTGACCAATATGTACATCCACAACTCTTCCATCTCCTACATAGTCACAACCCCAAACTTTTTGAATGAGTTGTGAACGACTCCAAGCTTGACCAGGATGACTTGCTAAAAAATGCAGAATATTAAATTCCAATGCTGTTAAATTTAGTGGCTTATCATTTAGTGTGACTTCTCTACCTTCTGGGTTAATTGCTAGTTGCTTGAATACCAAGCGTTGTACAGGATAAGGATTAATGCAACGTACCCGTCTCAAAAGTGCTTGTACTCTAACTTCTACTTCTGCCAAACTAAAAGGTTTAGTCATAAAGTCATCTGCACCAGCAGAAAGAATCTTAATTTTATCTTCTTCCGCATTTCTACTTGTCAGTATCATTACTAAGACATTATTACGGCTCTGCATTTCTTCACATAAATTGTAGCCACTGATATCTGGTAAATTCCAATCTAAAATTACTAAGGCTGGGTTAAATTGCTCAAACATAGATAGAGCAGTTTTGCCATCTGCCGCAGACTCTATGTGATATTTTCGACCAAGAAAACGATAGATTAGATTACGTACACCAAAGTCGTCATCTACAACAAGAATTTTGGGATTTGTAGCAGGAAGCATCACCATAAAGTTCTAGCCTATTATTCATCTGGCAACTCGCAGTTGAGATAGCTTTGTTGAAATACGAGAAGCCACTCTAAGAAAGTTTAATATTACAAAAATTTTTAGTTTTTCTTGACATTTACCTAAGTTGAATACTTAGACAGAAAACAGCCTTTAGTCAGACATTGCCACTACTCTACTGAGATACACTTAATTTTCTATTAAATTTCAGAAAAGTTCAGCTATCATAGTGCATACCAAATGTATAAGTTTTGTATGATTTTTGTATGTTTTTGAATATTGCAGTATATCGTAATACTTCTATCTTCACGGGAAGTTAAATTTCCTGAGTATTTACCAAAAAAATACCCTTCAGACAGAAAGTAAATTCCTCACTAAGCCTGGCTCAACTGATTTCAGGTGTACATCTAGTAACATAATTCACTCTCAACTTTCCATAACTATCTCCTTTGGAAAAGTACAGCCATCTGTCCAGGGTGTGTCTACGTGCAGCTACCTTTCTCTATGTAACCAAAAACACTTAAAAAGCTGATTGTATGACAAGCCAAGGACTAAGAGCTTCCTTAGAAGGTATCAGAGCTGCAAAAACAGCTTTAACTGACAAAACTTTAAGCCAACATAAATTAGCAATAGCTTTAGGTATTACTCGTCAACCAGTATCTAAGTTTTTTGCAGGTGAGCCAGTTTCTCGCAGTTGCTTTGTGCAAATTTGTCAACATTTAGGATTATCTTGGCAAAAAATTGCTGGTCTACCAGAAGATATAACTTCAGAATTGACTACTACATCACATAGAAATAATAGAGATTTAAATATATTGGTGCAGGAAATCCGCCAAAAGCGCCAAGACAAAATTCAAGACCAATGCGGTACTCTGCAAATGTTGGATATTGCTCAGGCAATTCCATTAGTTGATATTTATACTACTGTTTATGTATTAGAAAAAATTACTAGCCAACGATGGTTAGAGATTGGAGATTTGTTGAAAGAATTTTGTTTTGAATCAGGCTTTGAACGGCTAGTGAAAGACCAGGTTCCCCAAAAATTATCAGGGTTAGAAGCAGTATTGCTTTACTCGAAGTTGATGGTGCTGGGTAAACCAGCTATAGGTAAAACAACATTCTTAAAATATTTGGCGGTTGAGTGTAATAAAGGAGAATTACAACCAAATCTTGTGGCAATTTTTATCAGCCTCAAGGACTTTGCTGACGACTTTAAAGATAATAGTGATTTCAATTTGTTGAAGTATATTAGCCAGGAATTTCTGAGTTGTGGGATTGAATCTGAATCAACATTAAGTTTATTAATTGCAGGTAAAATGTTGATTTTATTGGATGGGTTAGATGAAGTACAAGTGGAGGAAGTAAATCAGGTTAATAAAGAAATCCGGCGTTTTTGTCAGACTTATTACAAAAATAAGTTTGTGATTAGCTGTCGAATAGCGGCTCAAAAATACAAATTTCCGGGGTTTACAGAAATCGAAATTGCCGACTTTGATATGCAACAGGCTGAGGCTTTTGTCAAAAACTGGTTCGTAGCAGTTGCTCATGAATCTAGAGAAGATGGGGAAGCTATCGGCAATTTATTTATTCATCAACTAAATTTACCAGAAAATAAGCAATTTAGAGAATTAGCAATAATACCAATTTTACTACATCTAATTTGTTTATTCTTTCAAGCAAAATCTGAATTTACATTTAAGCCAGCTAAGTTATATGAGCAAGCATTAAATATTTTGCTGAGTCGATGGGATGAAACCAAAGGTATTCAAAGGCATTCAGTTGGCTGTAATTTAAATTTAGCTAATGTAAAAAAACTACTGGCTCAAATTGCTGCTATTACTTTTGAACAAAGTAATTATTTTTTTGAAGAAGAAATAATCCAAACACTAATAGTTCAATGTTTAACTAAAGATAATGAATATTTCCGTAGTAGTTCAGAATTGCTAAATCAGCAGGCTCAATATGGTGCAAAATTCATGAAATTACTTGAGGTGAATTATGGTGTATTAGTGGAGCGATCGCAGGGAATATACTCTTTCTCTCATCTGGCTTTGCAAGAATATTTGACAGCAAAAAATATTGTCTTAAATTACCAAGAACAGTCAATAAATCAACTGATTAATCATATTACTGATAAACGCTGGAAAAATGTCTTTTTACTAACCGTAAGTATGTTGCCTGATGCTGAAACAATGCTGCGGTTAATGAAACAAAAAATAGATATTTTAGTGGCTCATGACCAGAAAATTCAAGATTTTCTATTGTGGCTGCATCAAAAATCTAACTCAGTTACTACTCAATATAAACCAGGTGCTATTCGAGCTTTTTACATCGTTTGTGTTGGTCGTTCATTAGAGGTGTTTCTCAAAGGTAGCAATTTTCCTCAACACCAAGTCTTTTGCCATTCATCTAGCTATGGTCTGGAACGTGCTATGATTGGGAATTTAGCATTTAATCCTGAACTTGCTATAGATGAGTTTCTCACGAGTACTTTTGCCTGTGCTGGGGAACTAGAGTTTGCCTGTAATTATATTTTGAATGATGCTATTGTTTTTGACTATGACCATGCTTTAAATATTGCCTTTGATAAAGCACTGAATTTAGTTGTTGAGCCTAAATTTAAACAATTTCTCCACAATCTGAAAAAACAACTACCAAATGCACAAAGCAATCCCCATAAATTTCGTAAGTGGTGGATAGAGCATGGTAAATTCTGGAATGAAAATTTTAGAGAACTTTTGGTTAAATATCGGAATATTTGTCACGATTGGCAGTTGAGTAAACAGCAAATAGAGTTGCTTCAGGAATATTATATGGCTAATAAGTTACTAATAAATTGTCTGAATACTGCCAATAATATTAGACCAGCAATTCGACACGATATTGAAGAAAAATTATTGTTGGCAACTACCCAGATAAAACAATAAATTATATAGGTTTTGTAGAAAGTAAATATTAATTTAGTAACACTTATAAAGAGGTCATAAATAGTAAAAAATCAACCAATATGCCATAAGTAAGACTTTTATAACATTCATACCAGAGAAAGAGCAATTAAATAGTTCAATCTCGTTAAATTGCTGTTAGCGAAGTTAGTTAAGGATATTTTATGAATAATTTAGTAGGCGGTATTATTCCTCAACAGCCACCAATCGAACCTCAGTCTGATGCTCATGTTCTCAAGTCTCGCTTGGAATGGGGCGAACCAGCTTTTACAATTTTGGATGTGCGCGATCGCCAGACATATAACGAAGGCCATATCATGGGATCAATGCCCATGCCTATTGATGAATTAGCAGACCGCGCAGTACCATCTCTAGACAAAAGCCGTGATATTTATGTTTACGGTGGCAATGATCAAGAATCTGCTCAAGCTGCACAAGTTCTGCGTTCCGCTGGTTTTGAGCATGTATCTCAATTAATTGGTGGTCTAGGCGCATGGAAGGCAATTGGCGGCCCAACAGAAGGTATCGTTGAATCTAGAACTCCCGCAGGTGCAGATGACTATAATGTTGTCTCTCGTCTGAAAAACCACGCAGAAAATCAACAAAAATCTGGTCAATAGTCAATGGTCAAGAGTCAATAGTCAATGGTATGGCAGGGGACAGGTGACAGCATTAAGAAACCTGTGCTGTCTAAGTCTTATCTTTTACTGATGTCCTAATACTATGGACTATGGACTCTTGACTTTTAATCAATGCTCAAATAAATCTTTGAACTGCAATAAATCTAATGAAACGATTGTTGGTAAAACTTGAAAGCATTCTTGTGCGAGTTCCCAACGTTCTTCTCGTTTAAGCATTTCACTCAGCTTGTGCTGGACACTAATTAAATAGCGAACATCATTGGCAGCATAACTTAATTGCGCCTCAGTTAAATTAGCAGCATTACCCCAATCAGAACTTTGGGCGCTTTTATCAAGTTCTACTTGTTCTAACTCTTGTACTACCTCTTTAAGTCCGTGACGGTTGGTGTAAGTCCGGGCTAATTTACTGGCAATTTTAGTACAAAAAACAGGCTGGACATAAATTCCTAAGTTGTGGCGTAAAGTCGCAACATCAAAACGGGCAAAGTGAAAAATCTTCAGTACATTCTTGGCTTCAAGAAGTTGTTTTAAATTTGGCGATTGGGTTTGTCCTCTAGTAATGCGAATTGCTGTGACTTTACCTTGTGAGTTGCACAGCTGAACGAGACACAAGCGATCGCGCTGTGGTAATAATCCCATAGTTTCTGTATCAACAGCGATCGCCTCGGCTTTTAAGTACTCACTGAGGGTAGAGTCATTAATATCGCGATCGCAAACCTGAAAATCTGGTAATGTCATGAGTCACTCAACCATAAATGCAGTGTCTTTCACAAAAGAATACCCTTAGACACTACATAATTTCAGCCAGTAAATTTATCTAGTTAGAATAAAAATTTGCGTTAAATAGACTTCGCCTTGCTGATTAGTCGCCACACCAACCCCAGTCAGGTTGTATTTACCCTTGATATTCTTTAAATGTCCAGGACTATCTAACCAACCAATCACAGCCTGACTAGCAGGATTGCTGTATCCCTGATTAACTGCAACATTTTCGCCTGCACTATTGAAGCGAATTGAAGTAGCTGTGACACGCTTTTCAAATCCGTTATGGCTAAAGGGAACTTTCCCCTTAGCCATATTTTGACTGTGAATTCTGGCTTGTCGAGAGATATTAGCATTTAGAGTTAACTTTGGCAGTTTTTTAGCAGATCGATAGCGATTTATTTGTTCAAAAACTGATTTTTCTAATGCGGTCGTGTTAAAGGTAGTAGTGGATGAGGCCAGCTGACTTGAAGCAATCTGCTGAGTTGTGTTGTTAGTAGATGAGTGGCTTGGTATGGGAGTAGTGATAAATCCACTAGCAAGGACAAGCGTACTTAAAGCGATGCCAAAAGCAGGTTGTCGAAACATGGAGAGTTACAAAATATAGATGATTAAGACCTATACTCTACCTTCGACTTCCGAGAATCTGTAACAGGATATTATGAAAAATTGCTCAATCTGGGAAATAAGGGCTAGAGACTAAGGACTATAGCCATTCCGCCCTCCAAGCTAAAATCAAAAAAACGAGAAACAATCTTGCTATGGTAGCCATCTCCCCACAACCACAAAAAATGACCATCGAGGAATATCTCGTATGGGAACTCCAGCAAGAGCTTCGTTATGAATATGTCAACGGCGAAGTTTTTGCCATGACAGGTGGGACAATTCCCCACAATGACATTGCACTGAATTTTTACACAGCCTTACGCCCACATTTACGCGCTAGAGGCTGCCGAATTAATGTATCGGATGTGAAAGTGCAATTTGATGCTAAAAATATCTATTATTATCCTGATGTGATTGTTAGTTGCGACCCTCAAGACTTGAATGCTCGCAAATTTATTCAAAATCCTACAATCATTGCTGAAGTTTTATCCCCTGGTACAAGCAGCAAAGATCGGGGCGAAAAATTCACTAATTACTTAACAATTCCCTCTTTACAAGAATATTTATTGATAGATTCCGAAAAAATATCTGTTGAACGCTACTGTCGGGGAGAGGGAAGAATGTGGCTTTACTATCCCTACACGGAGGGAGATATGATTACCTTATCAAGCATCGAATTTGAGTTAGCGATCGCACTACTCTATGAAGATGTGGTATTTGCACCAGCAGAAGAATAGTTGATTGTGCGATCGCTCATGATGCCAGCACTTCATCTAAAATCACGATGAATAAGTTTGACACTGTTCTTAGTTGTCGGTCATTGGTGAGAAACTGGGTACAGCCTAATGCTGTAGCTGTTGCAAGATGAATGGCATCGGGTGTTCTCAATGAAGGTGTTATAGCACGTAGCCTTGCTGCGTCCTTCAAGATGGCTTGACTAATGGGAACTAATTGTATTTGGGGTGATTGCAATAATCGCTCGTAGGCATTAATCAGAAATATATCTGAATTTCTCATTGGTATGACTAGAGTTTCCATCAAAGTCAGTTCACTGGTAAAAACTTCCAGGTTTCCTGTCTGAAGGTTATTCCATAGAGGATTCAGCAACATTCCATAAATTGGGGTCTGTTCAACAGCGTAAATAATCGTTACTGTATCAATGTATATACGGTCAGCATTGGAAAATGTTAGTTGTCCCATGCCTCTTTCTCTACCTGTATATCTCGATTAATTTCTTCTACACTTCTTCCGACAGGGCGTTGTCTATGGATTTCTTCAAGCAATGTCAGAATTGATTGGTTTTTTAGTGCAGGTTTCTGTTCTGGTAACAAGACAATCACTTCAACGGTTTGTCCTACTGAGGTTAAAGCAGTATCATTAGGCAAATTAATTTCAATTTTGTTGCCTGGTAAAACTTGAGTTTCAATTCGTAACGCCGATTGCATCTGGTATTCTCCTATTTAAATTTGCCCTATATTTTATTAATCATGGCGTAGATTTTGCTGCGATCGCTCCTGAAGTTGTGCAAAAATGCGATCGCCCTTTCTAAAAGATTCTCTGAGTATACCCATTGCAACTTTCCCCTGCTCCCCTGCTCCCTACTGCCTGCCAATACCATCACACAAGTGCCTGTCACTCTCGCTGACATTAATATTATTCTCTAAATAATTGCGTACCCAATCACAATTGTCTTGCATTAAAGAGTCTAATTTTAAATCTGGAATCTTCCAGAGTTTGATTGTGTTGTCACTACT
>NZ_DF978447.1:0-54857 GCF_002897135.1 Nostoc cycadae WK-1
TTTTTCAAAAATCAAATATGATTCCTATATAAGTCTTTGAAGTTTTTAGATGTATTTCATACTTATGGCTAAAATACATTTATATGAATCCGCTTTGATTCCTGAAATTATTTACGTAGGAAGGGAACAGGAAACAGGGAACAGGTAAGAAGGAATAAAAGTCTACTGAGTTTTTTTCTCCAAATCAAATATGAGTCCTATAACCTGCAAAAGATTCGTAGGATTTATTAAAAGTCTCCCTAATTTTGTAAAAAGCATAATTATGACAATATTGCAACTATAATTACGCAGATTTTAATATTTTCTATTTTTTGTTTTTGTGTGAGATATTTACAAAGTATTAATTACAGTTTCGATGAAATTTGTATCATCAATTTTTGATTAGAATTTAAGTGATCAATTTTAAAATTATGATCATTATTAAAAAATATGAACGCGGAATTTTCGACTAGGATTCCTATGATGCCGCTTGTACTATTGTGGCTGGCTTATGCCTTGCTGGGATGGTATCTGGCTGTGCATCACATCGTTTGGTTAGTCGGGGCTTTTGTTGCGGTTGTGGCTATAGCTGTTGTCCGCAGAAGTAATGCTTGGCTGGAGGAGTTAACGGCTGTTGGTTCTAAAATTTTAATTGTTATTTTATCTTTAGGTGCATCAGTGGCTTTAGTTGCCACTTGGTCGCTATTGTTTAGTTTGTTTTTGATACCAATAGCAACTACATTGTTGGCAGATTTAGAAATGCGGTTTGCTGGTTTCGACAAAAAAGCTTCATTTCGGATATTAACACTCTTGGCAGGAGCAGGTTTATTTATTGGTGAAGCTGTCGATTTGCTATTCTTCCCTAGTAGCAGATTCTAATTTTATAGTTGATGCAGATATTCAGGCGGTACAGCATCTACTAACCACACACTATTCTCAGAACAGTAGAATATGTAACCCATTTGATACATAGTCGCTGCATCTACGGCAAAAACAACAGGTTTACCATGTCGTGCGCCGACAGTTTTGGCTGTAGCAATATCCTGCGATAAATGGACATGATGTCGAGACATTTTACTCAGTCCGGTTTGCAGGATAGACTCGACGGCTTTGTGTCCTGTCCCGTGATACAGTAAGTCAGGGGGAACAGATGGGAGTAATTGTAAATCAATTTCTACGCTGTGGCCTTGGTTAGCGCGAATCAAATTACCTGTAGAGTCGAAACTAAAGCGTTGTTTATCGTTAGTGGCGACTACGGCTGCTAATTCCTGGGGTGTAATAGGAAACTTATGTTCTGCACAAGCCGCTAAAAGTTCATCAACTGCAACCCAACCTCCCGGCGCAAGTGTAATTCCTAAAGATTCTGGTTGATGGCGGAGATATTTACTCAAGAATTTACTAATTTTGACTAGGCGTGGAGTGTTCATACAGCAAAAATTTCTTTTAAGATTATGCCTAATGCAATGCCAATCATTAATATTAATGTCAGCTTACCGCCAGGGACAAAGTGATTTGAGTGTTGGAGTTGTTGACGTTGTTTCCATGTGGCTAATGCAGGAATGATGCCACCTAAAATGGAAATGCTAAAAGTACCAGTAAAGTCTAAAGCTGTGAAGAAAATGCTGGGGTTGACTGCGCCTAAACCTATAGGTGGTAGTAAAACTAGTGAGTATAAGGGTAAGCGACTGGCAGGTTTATTTTGTGTAGTTGCGAAAATATCTTGGAAGAAATCTAGCAAGCCATAAACAAATCCGATAAAAGATGTGGCGATCGCAAATTCTGAAAAAATAGAAACTAATACTCCTAATAATTCTCCACCGCCGCCCGCCCGCAGCACTTGTATAGGATCGAAAATAGTTTTACCATAAATCATCTCTGAACTGACACTGCCTAAAATCACGGCATTCCAAGCTAAAAACATCAGCAGAGGAATTGCTGAACCAATGATAATTGACTGGCGAACCTTGCGACTATCTCCTTCTAGCTGTGTGACCACAACTGGCACAATGTTATGGTAAAACAATGCCACAAGCATAACTGGGATGGCAGTACTTAACGCACTCCAATTTTGAAACAATAAATGTACACCTTTGACTTGGGTGAATCCTAGCAACAATAGTCCCAGAAAAGACGCAAGTACAATTCCCACCAAGAAGTTATTCAATTTTTCAATAAATTTTCCCCGTCCTAAATACATAATGCTGCCAAACAGCAGTGTAAAGGCTGTAGTTCCTATCCAGCTAGGTAATGAATTCTGCACACCCCAAAGATGGGAAACCGCAGACATCAAAATCTCTCCACCCTGGGTAATATATGCTACTAACAAAGCGTAGTGCAGAAGCAGATAGGCAGCACCAGCCATCCGCGCTCCGTTAAGCCCCAAGGCAGTTTCAATCATAGCTAGTAAACTTACGCTGGGGCGACCTGCTAGACGCATGGTATTAATGCTAACTTCGGCAATTAACAACCCGGCAACTAAAGTATATAGCCAGACAGCAATCAATAAGACTGTAGATGGGATGATACCAGAGGGTAATGTCACCGCAGGTAAGGCCAAAATTCCCGCACCAACAGTTGTGCCTGCAACTAAGGCGGTACTTCCCAGTACACTGCCAGGTTGATGAGTCAGCTTGTTTCCCTCAACTTGCAGATGGGAAAACAATCGCGTGACTTCTTCTTGATGTGTCTGGAAAGCCGTCTTAATTGTGGTCATAACTGGAGAGAATGTTAACTTATGTAACTAATCATCTTAGCAAACACTTTTGGGAAATCAGTATTTGGTTAAAAAATGTGATAAATAATACTTGTTATATTTGGTAGACAATGCTTTGATTTGAATACTATCACCTGCTATAACAGAGCGATTTTTTGTTTCGGCACATAACTGGGGAAAACTTTACTTAGTTGCGTGTCATTCACAGATAAATGTTGTGCTAACACATCAGAAATTACATCTCGAAAATCGGTAGTTACAGCCAAGTCTCTTTTTTCGTAAAGTGCAGCAGTGTCCAAACCAGGCCATTCGCCATAAACTTTACCACCACGGACTTTGCCACCTAAAACCCACATCACATTTCCGTGGCCATGATCAGTACCACCATTGCCATTTTCCCGTAATGTCCGACCAAATTCAGACATAACTAAAATGACTGTGTTTTGGTAAGCTGGGCCTAGATTTTGGACTAAAGCGGCTAACCCTTTACCCAAACTTCCTAAGCTTTTGGCTAAATAACCGCGATCGCTACCTTGATTAATATGTGTATCCCAACCACCCAAGGACATAAACCCTAATTCAATTTTGGGGTCTTTAGCCATCAGTTTACCTAAGCGTTGAGCATCACCGACAAAAACATCGGGTGATGGTGCGCCATTATTCGCCATTTTCATTTCTTGGGCGAAGTCATCCATCAAAGCGGCACGGGCAACGCGTCCTTGATGATAGGTTTGACTAAGAACGTCATTACCACTGTATAACCGATCAAATGCTGCGCCTACTTTTGGTCGATCTAAAGAAATTGGTTTGTCAGCATTTCTCCCAGAACCTATGTTAGCAACTGGCATTAAACCATTCAAAATGCGGGGTTTGGTGCTACCCAAACTGACTGCTTGGATGGGTGTTTTGTTAGAGATAGCACCCAATAAACGATTCATCCAACCTTCGCTAATTCTTTGGTTCCCAGGAATGCCAATTTCCATATAAAACTGCGCGTCAAAATGGGAACGAGAGGGATCGGGGGAACCCGCAGCATGAACAAAGGCTAAATTACCTTGTTGCCACAGAGGCATGATTGGTGCTAAAGCTGGATGTAAGCCGAAGTGTCCATCTAAATCGAAAACGCCTTTTTCTTGTCCGGGTTTGGCAAGGGCGATTTTGGGACGGGCTTGATAGTAAGCTGGCTCTGTGTAAGGAACTACGATATTTAAACCATCTGCACCACCACGCATTAAAATCACAATCAAACGCTGGCGATCGCTTTTATTAGTAGCAGAATGAACTACCCAAGTATCACAACTAACAGAGGCGATCGCAGTTGTAGAAAACAGTCCTGCTTGGATGAGAAAATCACGTCTTTTCATATTGGTAATTTAAAGTGCTGAGTGCTGAGTTACCGAAGTTTGCTCAACGGGGGAATCCCCGCACGCAACTTCTCGCTGAGTGCTGAGTATGAACCTAGTAGCTGTCCATAACTAACGGCGCATAAATTCTGGGCTACCCAGGACTAATGCGGCTTTGAGTTCTGGGGGACTAGTGGCGATCGCACTTTGGGTTTTGGGCGAAAGAGAGTTACCCAAGGTGTTAATTAACTGAGTCGCATCCAGGGGTTGAATGCGGTTGATGCTTTTATTTTTGGGTGGATTATTGACTTTTCCTAGCAGTGGTACGCGACCACCACCTAATGCAGTTGCAAAGCTGAGGCGACGGTTCATCGCTTCGGGATTCAACCAGACATCTTCTGTATTTTTGAATCCATCAGGAGTTCGACAACCATATAAAGGCATTTCTAATTGTTCCAAGTTGCGGGAAAGGGGTAGGGTATTGTTCACCTCCAGCCCTGTAGCCCGGACGGCTGAGACAGTGTATTGCAACGGTGTTTTAAATTTGGCGTTGAAATATTTTTTATCCCAGAATTCTGGGCTTTGGAACAAAGTTTCTAAAACAGCGCGAATATTGCCATCGGTTTTGAGAAAGCGTTGTGTGAGACGATTAACTAAAGATGTAGGTGGGCGATCGCTGACAAAATACTGAGCCAACTGGTAACTAATATGATGAGCCGTCGCTGGACTCCGTGCCAAAATATCTAAAGCTGCTTCGCCTTCAGCTTGACCACTGCTTTTAATGGTGTGTCCTAAAAAAACTTTATCACTCGGATCATGAAACTTGGGTTCAAAATAAAATAGCGATTTGCCATTTGTCTGTTGATTAGGACGAGCTATTCCCCAACCAGTAAAAATTCTCGCTAAAGCAATCACATCTTGTTGGGTATAGCCACCATCTGCACCTAGAGTATGCAGTTCCATCAATTCCCGCGCGTAGTTTTCGTTTACCTTGGGAGTGACACCACGATGACCACTACCTTTATTTAGCCAATTGTCTAAATAAAATAGCATTGCTGGATGATGGGCTGTTGCACCTAATAAATCACGAAATCGCCCAAAAACATAAGGTCTGATGGCTTCTTGTTCGTATGCACTCGTCCAAAGGCGAGCATTTCCTTTACCTCCATAGACATTGAAGTGGTTATACCAAAAGTCCACCATCACTTCTTGAAGTTGGCGGTTACTGTTAGTAGCTCGTAATAACCTGGCTTTGACTGCTTCTTGGATAATTTTGTCTTTTCTCTGTGGCTGGTATCTGTTTTCGGGTGTATTTGGTTGTGGCGAATTCTTGAGATATTCTCTAACTTCGACTGTATTTAACCGGAGTGTTTCTAGCTGTGAAAGCTGGCGGGTGAGGCTGGGCGGTTCGGATATGGAATTGGGTGAAAGTTGTTGTTTAATATAGCCCTCTACACCTAAAGACTGGACTTTTTGAATGTCTCCCGGTTTAGCCCCAAAACTCAGACGATTAATTAAGTGTAATATTTTTGGGTCAACAGGCTTAGTAGCTGCATAGATGGGGTTACTTCCTACCAACAAGATGAACAGCAACAATACCAAATATCTGGGTTTTACTGTCATAACTTGAGTTATCCTTTCTCAGTTGGCGAACACATCGTTATTTGACTGGCGAACGAGAAAAAAAGTTCAAAATCTCCTCAGTAATTTCCTGAATATAATTTAGCAACCTTTGCTAAATCTACATTACCACCACTGATAATTACACCAACCTTTGCATTTGGTACTGACACTACACCGCTAAGTAATGCTGCTGCGGCTAATGCACCAGTGGGTTCAACGACAATTTTTAGCCGTTCCCACAGGAAAAACAGACTATTAATAATTGCAGTTTCCGAGACTGTCACCATATCATCGACGTAATTTAGTACTAGAGGAAAGGTTAATTTACCCAAGCTGGGAGTCCGCACACCATCAGCAATTGTTGGCGGGTTAGTGACGGTTTGCAGAGTTTTGCTGTGAAAGGAACGAGTTGCATCATCCGCCAGTTCTGGTTCGACACCAATAACTTTACACTTAGGTAACATTGCTTTGGTGGCGATCGCACATCCTGATATTAATCCGCCACCGCCACAACAAATTAATAAATAGTCTAGTTGACCAACTTCTTGAATCAGTTCTAAGGCTGTGGTTCCTTGTCCAGCGATGACGTGGGGATGATCGTAAGGCGGAATCAAGGTAAGCTGGCGATCGCTGGCTAGGGTTTTGGCTAATTCTTCTCGGTCAGTTTCTTGGCGATTGTATAAAATCACTTCTGCGCCATAACTGCGGGTGGCTTGTTGCTTTACTTCTGGCGCATCATCAGGCATCACAATAGTTGTAGGAATATGCAGTAACTTTCCCGCGAGAGCGATCGCTTGGGCATGATTTCCAGAGGAAAATGTAATTACGCCCTGTTGCTTTTGAATTTGGGATAACTGCACTAAGGCATTGTACGCACCCCGAAATTTAAATGCGCCTGTGCGTTGAAAGTTTTCGCATTTAAAAAATACTTCGCTATGGGTGCGATCGTTGACAATTCTGGAAGTTAGTACTGGTGTAAGATGAGCAATTCCTGCAAGCCGCGCTTGTGCTGCTTTTACATCGTCTACAGTAACGGAGTGATGCTGTGACATGAGCAAAATAAAATTGAGTAGTCTGCCTAGTGGGTAATAGAACACCACAGGATTTAACGTAGCATCACTTCATCTACCGTGAAGCAGAAAGATAAATGCTTCTTCAGGAACAAGGAAATCTGGCAGTTTAGCTGAATAAATGTAAATAAGCGTAAAGCGGTTGGTACTCAAATATTAACGATTTTTTAATAAAATCGTAATTATTATGCACACATCATTTACTGACAATCAATACAGCAAACTTACCAAAAAAAATCGGATAACTGTCATGATTGCCGTTTTTGAAGCTATGGAAGAGTGCCGACTTGCAGCTATAGCAGCTGAATTCCCTGGTGAGTGTGGGTTAGAAATGCTCAAGGGTTGTTTGGAAGACGAAGCCCAAGCTTGGTCAGACCAACAATTTCAAACTTGGTTTGAGGGTCTGGAAGTCAAATATGGGCAACGTAGCCCCCTAGGAATTTCTATGATTAGCTTGTATAGGAGTGTGATGAGAATCATCCACAATTGCGATCGCCAATTGAAAATTGAGCAAACTTTTTCCTAAATTTACACAAATCGCTGTGTAAATTCAGCGATTAAATCTACCCGTCCTTTACGTAACATTGCGGGATCTAATCTTTCGGTGGTATTGCAAGTCATCAACACAACTAACCGCTGTTTCATCTGAATCCCAGATTCATCAATGACGCTTTGGTATAAAGTGCCATCCAACAAACTCAAAATATGTTCGGTTTTATTATTAGATTGGGCTATTTCCGAAGCGCGATTTTGCGCTAAGTTGTCAGCTTCGTTAATAATAATACAAATGCGTTCTAAATAAGTTGGTGGGACAAAATTAGTGATCGCATCATGATCCAAAATAAAGATGACAAACCCTAAAGGCATAAGAATCTCTTTAGCTACGGCTTGTGTCCAGGCGGTTTTACCTGTTCCTGGTTCGCCATGTACTACAACTGCTAACTGATTTTGATTGAGAACCGCTTGCTGTAATGTGTCGGTAAAACTTTGAATCTCTGCGGGAAATGTGCGAATGGGGAATTGACTGTGAACCTTACCCACACGACTTTGATAGCCACTTAACATCACCGCTAAATCGTAAGTAGCTTTGTTAACTAATGGCGCTAAATCTTTAGCCATTAAAGTATATTGTCGCCTACCGCGATCGTAAGGTTCAATTTGCAGCCAAATGTCATACATTGACCAATACGCATTCACAGTATTGACAACATCTAAACGTTCCCAGTTGATAAATTTTTCCACAGGAAAATAAAAATCTCTCTCGGAGTAATACTGGGTAATTACATTAGGTCTACCTAAAATTTGTAAAACCCGTAAAACAGTAATTTCTTGTAGACGGTTCAAAACATAATCAATGGGTATGCTGTTGCGACTGACAAATTGTAATATCGGTGTTTCTGTACTCAAAACTTCTTTATAACGATGGTCTGGCGATTGCGGGTCGGGTGTAATATAATTCCAAAACCTCTCTAATTCATAGCGGGTATTTTCAGATGCTACGCCTAATAAGTTTGCCCACCAAGTAAAATTATTTCTCCCTAAAACTTCACTAAATGTACTAGCTAAATTAAAGCTTTTTTGGGCAAATTCCTTGGTATCATTTTGTGCAAGTTGCCATAAAAATTCCCAATCTAAATCTCGTTGTAATGGCCGCCACCCACTAGTCAATAAATTTTGCTGTTTATTATTATTGGATGTGCTTTCGTTGCCACTAAAATAATCAAATCCCATATTTTTACTTACTTGCGTAAAAATGTTTGCTCAACTATAGCAATCTTCTTTGATTTCTCAACTACTTATGGAGAGATACATAGAAAATCGAGGTGTTGACGATTCATTGAGGACTGCTATATCTATCAAGGTTAATAAAGGTTACTTTACTTAATTTTTTTCATCAAAGTGTTACAAAATTTGATTTGGGGCGAAATTTCCAGAGATTTTAACTACATGCTACAAGTATAGTCTGATTTTTCTAGCAAGCTGGTAATTAATCAATACCTTTATGCTACATTGTAATACGAGCAAAAGTCAAGCTATGTTCAGTTTCTCGTTTCAGGTTGGAGTGTTAACTATATTATGGACAGAGTAAACCGAAGCCACCGACAGGCCAAATTTTGCTGGTGTTTAGAGGTTAGGAGCAGAATATATTGAAGTTAACAATTCTTTATATAAAAGAGGTATGGAAAATGAACAAACTTTTAGCTTCGGGAATGAGTAAATTCTGGCGTGTCGTACTAGGCATAATGATTATTACTGTAGTGAGTATAACTAGTAATTCTGCATCGGCGATCGCTGCGAGTAGTTGGGACAATGAAACTGAATCTTATTCCGGCAAGCAGGAAATGATTGTTTATCGTAGCCCTAGCTGTAGCTGCTGTGGAGATTGGTTAGACCATGTAAAAAAACATGGTTTTAAAATTAAACAAGATGTCAAAACTGACGAAATGGAGGCAATTAAGCAAAAATATAATTTACCTTCAGAGTTAGCATCTTGTCACACCGCAATTATTGACGGTTATGTGATGGAAGGTCATGTTCCTGCTGATGACATCAAGCGGTTACTAAAGCAAAAGCCCCAACTTGCAGGTTTAGCGGTTCCCGCAATGCCTGTAGGCACACCAGGAATGGAAATAGGAAATACAAAACAGCCTTTTTCTGTGATTGCATTTAATAAAAAAGGCGAATTGCAAGTATTTAACAGCTATGAGTCTTATTAAGCTTATTTAAAGTTCATTATTCATATAGCTGGTTTGTAGAGATGTAAAAATTTGCATCTCTACAGGTTTTTCAAATTCACTAAATATCGGACAAAGTTCATTCACCGAGCGATCGCACTTTCTAAGAATAAATAGTTATACCATTTCACGAAAATCTTGATGCAAATTCATTGGTTTTTAATTCTTTCCCCCTGCTCCCCTGCGGCCTATTTGTATCAAACTTAAAGTGAAATGGTATTAGGTGGTACTGTAGTCATGAACCTTCAAGAAGTCAAGAATCAATTTCCCGAAGCAGATGGAGTAATAACCCGCGTTTGACCATGCGAATGAGCTTTTGATTGAGCTTTCACCACAATTTCCACATCTCGCCCTAAAGCATTTAAGAAACGAAAAAGTCTCACAGTCGAAAAGCCCGATAACTTTCCATTGATTAATGCTGAGACTTTAGGTTGGTCAATACCTAAAAGTTCTGCTGCTTCAGCTTGAGTCATTTCCTGTTTAGTAATAATGTCGCTGATCTTATGGGCAAGTTCGGCTTTGACCAGCAATTCATCAGAGTTCTCTAAACCCATATCTGCAAACACATTGCCACTACTTGCTTGCACGTTAATTTCTTGAGTCATATTTTAATCTCCCTCTTGCTGGCTGTAATTCTCTGTGTAATGTTCTTTGGCTCGTTTAAACCTTGCTTCAATTAATTCAATATCTTGTTTAGGGGTAGCAATACCTTGCTTTGATTTTTTCTGAAAAGAATGTAAGACATAGACCACCCCAGCTAGTTTTACCGTATAAACGGCTCGATAAGTGTCTCCATCAAAATCTTCTACAACTTCAAGTACCCCAGCACCTTTAAATCCTTTGAGTGGCTTAACTGAAGGATGCTTTTCTCCACACTGTGCTATGTACAAAGCGTACCCGATAACTTCCTGAACGTCCTTTGGGAATTCTTTCAAATCCTCAAGAGAACTTCCAACCCATTCAACTGGCTTTAGCAATGTACTCATATCCTCAATATGCTAGTTTTGGCATACCATTGTCAATGGCAAATTCGATTTTGGTATTCAGCCAGCTAAAACCTCACAGCATTGAACAAACATAAAGCTGCTTGGTAGTTTTATATTGTTCGCAAATGCCGATCGCGTATTCTTTCTGGGCTACCTGTAGGAATGGACGCAATTAACTTTTGTGTATATGCTTGTTTTGGTTCACGATAGATGCTTTCAGCTGTACCTTGTTCGACAATTTGACCGCGATTCATGACTAAAATGCGATCGCTCATAAATTTCACTACACTCAAATCATGGGAAATAAAGATATAAGTTAGTTGAAATTCATCTTGTAATTCTTTCAGCAAATTCAATACTTGCGCCTGTACCGATACATCTAACGCTGAAACCGATTCATCACAAATGATAAATCTCGGATTTAAAGCTAAAGAACGGGCTATACAAATCCGTTGACGTTGACCGCCGGAAAACTGATGGGGATAACGATTCATTGCATCTGGACTCAAACCCACCCGTTCTAAAAGTTCCGCAACTCTATCTCGTCGTTGTTTAACTGTCTTACCTACAGAGTGAATTAACAACGGTTCCATAATTGCGTCACCAACTTTGATCCGGGGGTCAAGGGCGCTAAAGGGGTTTTGAAAGACAATTTGCATTTCCCGCCGGAGTTTCTGCAAAGCTTCACCCTTCAACTTGGTGATATTCTGCCCATCAAAAATAATCTCACCACTTATCGGTTCAATTAATCGCAATAAAGTCCGACCGAGAGTAGTTTTACCGCAACCAGACTCACCCACTAAACCCAAAGTTTCCCCTGGCTTAACATCAAAGGAAACATCATTCACTGCCATATTGTAGCGTTTTGTTCCACCAAACACGCCCCGCACCGGGAAACCTACTTTCAGATTACGAATTTGCAATAAAGCTGGCTTTTCTTCCAGATTCGCCAATCGCGTGCTAATTTCTTCTGGAGAAATTTCTGATGGTTGTGGCGGTTCTTTCGCCTGAATTAACAACTCTCCGTTAACTGTTTCCTCCACACTCATATAATCTGCCACCGTTAGTAGTTTATGGGGACGATGGTTGAGTGTGGGGCGACAAGCGACTAAGCCCTTAGTATATGGATGTTGCGGATGACTAAAAATATCTGCTGCGGCACCATATTCAACAATTTTACCCTTATACATCACCCCAACTTTATCGGCAATTTCCGAGATTAATCCCAAGTCGTGGGTGATAAAAATCAACGCCATCTCGCGGGTTTGTTGCAATTCTCGCAACAAATCAATAATTGTGGCTTGCACCGTCACATCTAAGGCTGTGGTTGGTTCATCTGCAATTAACAGCAAGGGGTTACAAGAAATTGCCATTGCAATCATCACCCGTTGCAACTGTCCGCCGGAAAGTTGGTGAGGATAACGGTCTAAGATGGCTTCTTTGTGCTGTTTTACCAACTGTGCCAGTTTGTAATCATCTGGTGTGGGTGAATGGGGGTTAGTTTGCGGCCAAGTTTCGAGATATTGTTGTTTGATGAGTTCATCGCTAGGCAAAAGTTTGACTTCTTGCAAACCAGCGATCGCAATTTGCCTAGCTTCAGTGATCGAAACATTTTGATGGCGCATAATCGCTTCCGTTAGCTGAAAGCCAATCGTATAAACTGGATTCAGCGAACTCATCGGTTCTTGGAAAATCATCGCCAAGTCGCCGCCACGGTGTAGCTGCATTTGTTCTGGCGGTAACTCGACTAAATTAATTGGCTTGGCTTCTGGCTGCTGACGAAACCAAATTTCTCCACCACTCACCCTACCGGGAGTTTGTAACAACCCCATGATTGCAAGTGAGGTTACAGATTTCCCGCTTCCCGATTCTCCTACAATTCCTAGAGTTTCTCCCCGATGTAGTTCAAACGAAATTCCATCTACAGCTTTGAGACTGTTGTCATCACCGGAAAATTCAACTTGGAGATTGCGAACCTCTAGGACTGTTTCTCTCATAGGAGTTGCGTATGGATTTCACAGAAAATTATTTGGATTTTAGCAGTTGTTTAGATACTATGCTGGCAATCTGAAGTTTTTGCTAATTTTAGCTTGATGTCACAAATAACTTTTCAGACTTAATATAAATACGCGTTCCCCGTATTCATAGATTTGTGACTTACGCCGCAGTACAAAAAATTAAGGGTGTAAGTGAGTAAAACCCTTACACCCATTCTCAAAGACGATATTTTTACTAAGTCCAGTTTAAAACGGAATATCATCAGGATCAGGTTCTTCTGTCGCTGGCGTATAGGTGCGCTCAAAATTGCTGGGTTGATATGCTGGTTCAGTGTTTTTAACAGGCGGCGCAACGCCAACATTACTCGTAGCGGGTGCGGCGGTTGGGCGTGACGGTTCATAACTAGAAACATCCGCTTGGGGATAACCTGGGGGAGCCGTTGTCGCTGAAGGTGCTGGTTGCGAGTAAGTATCTGGGACTGATGAAGTGTAAAAACCTGTACCTACAGGATGAATGCGTTGAATTGTGAGTTCGGCACGTTTTTCTTTAAAACCTTCGTTCCGGCGCTCGAATGTTACCATACCTAAGCGCCCTTCAATAATGACGCGATCGCCTTGATGATAATTTTGCTGCACATCTGTAGCTAAATTTCCCCAACTCACCACTTTCAAGGTTGCTGGCGGATCTTCTGGTCTTTGGGAATTGGCAAACTGTACTAGCATTTCTGTAACTGCTAGATTATCTGCTGTGTAGCGTAATTGCGGCTCTTGAATAATATCTGCCATTAAAACGCAGCTGTTCATTGCATCCTCCTAATCTAATAATTCGTAATTCGTAATTATGAATTCATGTATAGACTGTTTATTGTGCGTTATTTCTAGCATAAAAGCCAAGCGATGGAGTTGCCCAGTAATCGTAAAACTACTAGCTACCTTCGCCTGACTGGAACGAGCATTTAATTCTGCATGAGTAGTACAATTATACCACTAAACCTAGAAAAAATACTATAGTCAAGTGCCTGATATCGTGTGCGGTGAAAAAATGAACACGAAGGCTGTAAATTAAGTGTTTAATCTGTATTTCCCAGTTAAGTAGTTTTCCGTAAGAAAATTACTTTATGCTAAAGCAGAAAAGACAAAAAACATTTATGAAAAATCTTGTGCGCTGTCTTGGGTTGCTCAAAGCCCTAGCTTTAGCTTTGTTGGTATTAGCATCTGTGATAACTCCGAGTGTTCTGGCTAACCAGAGCAAAACATCCACAACTTTGGATAGCACAACAACACTCCAAAGCATAATTGCTAACGGTCATCGTTCCCTAGCCAATCGGGAACGAGACAAGTATCGTCACCCAGCAGAAACTTTGGAATTTTTTGGTTTACGTCCCAACATGACCGTAGTTGAATTATGGCCGGGGAATGGTTGGTATACCGAGATATTAGCCCCATTTCTGGCAGACAAAGGACAACTCATAGTTACTAACTTCGCGCCGAACGACAGTAAACAACCCTCGGTGATTTTCCAACAGAAGTTAGCTTTGGCTTTTCAACAAAAGCTAGAAGCTAATCCAGAAGTTTTTGGTAAGGTGAAAGTTGCCCAGATTCATCCCCCAAAAGAACTAACTTTAGCCCCAGATAACTCTGTAGATATGGTTGTGACTTTCCGCAATATTCATAACTGGGTGAGTGCTGGCTATGCTGATCAGGTTTATGCAGTAGCTTACAAAGCACTCAAGCCAGGGGGAATTTTGGGAGTGGAAGAACACCGCGCCAAGCCGGGTACTTCTTTAGAAGAAAGTATTAAAACAGGTTATATGTCTGAAGATGGCGTAATTGCTGCTGTGGAGAAAGCTGGCTTCAAATTGGTAAGCAAATCAGAAATTAATGCCAATCCTAAAGATACCAAAGACTATCCTTCTGGCGTTTGGACGTTACCTCCAACCTTGAGACAAGGCCAAAACGATAGGGAACGTTTCTTGGCTATTGGCGAGAGCGATCGCATGACCTTGAAGTTTATTAAGCCCAAAATTGCCGTAAAGAGTAGAACTTCTGACTCCAACTAGTACAACAAAGTCAACAAGAGTAATATCAGGTTAACTATATAGCAATCCTGAATCATGCGTGAGAAAATATGGAACTTATAAACGTAGTTTTAAATATCCATAATAATTTAATTTTGAAGCTAATAATTATATACGTTGCATAATATAGCAATCCTATTTGATTGCCATGATCAATTAATGGTGGAATCAGATTCACCATTAATTGTAATTACGAATTATCTTGATACAGCTTGTTCTGGTGATGTAGCTGCTTCACTAGCTGGAAAGTTGGGAGAAATTGCTTTGGTAATCCAGTAAGTTAGGATGTGAGAAAGCACTCCCATTGGCCCAGCAAACAAACAAAGAATTAGAGAATGAATTGTCCAAACTCCGGTTTTTTGACCTTCCCAATAGATAAATCTGCCAACAAATAAATCCATTACTAAAAAATGAATCCAACCTGTTGCGGCGGCTGTTTCATCGGCAAAAAATCGAGCAATATCCACTAGTTGGGGATTAGATAAAGCTTGGGCATTTTCTGGAGTAATGCTGGTAATAAATAAATACAAATATGCTCCAGCTAAGGGCAAAAATGGAATGTATGATTCCATAATTCGCCGTGTGACTTTCCAGTTGGGGAGGAGAATAATCAACGCCCAAAAAGGTAAAACGAATAGATTGGCAATATCAAATAATTGCGAGATTGTCATAAAAGGTATAGCAGTTTATAGGTTATAGGTTACAGGTTACAGGTTATAGGTTTGATAATTTACCGATGTCCTAAAAACCTTGGTTTACTATCAATAGCAAAAGTAGAATAACCTACAAAGCTACAAGTTGGGATTCTATTTCTGTGGAGTTCAAATCACGACCGATAAACACTAAGCGGGTTTGTCTGGCTTCTGTTGTTTGCCAAGGACGGTCATAAAATTTATCAAAGCGGTTTCCTACGCCTTGCATAACTAGGCGCATGGGTTTATTAGGAACGGCGACAAAACCTTTAATGCGGTAGATTTCTTGTTGGTTGACTAAATTTTGCAACTGTTGTTGGAGTTTTTCTGGGTCAAAGGCGCGGTCTAAAATGACGTGTGTTGAGGTGATTTCGTCGTCGTGGTCGTGGTCTTCTTCGCTGTCGTGATGACTGGGACGACTATCTAAATTATCTTCGACGGCAGCTTGCAATCCTAATAATACAGATGGATCGATTTGACCGCGATCGCTCTCTACCATTTTTACTACTCTGGGCAATTCTTGTTTGACTAATTCCTCTACTTGGGTTTTAGTCGCTGCATCTACCAAATCGGTTTTACTTAAAACTACCAAGTCTGCACAGGCGAGTTGGTCTTCAAATAATTCCTGCAAGGGTGTCTCATGTTCTAGGCTATCATCTGCTTGGCGTTGGGCAGCGATCGCTTCTAAATCGCTGGCAAATGTGCCTGCGGCGACAGCTGCACAATCTACTACTGTAATTACGGCATCTACAGTGGCTGCGTTGCGAATTTCTTGCCAACGAAAGGCTTTAACTAGGGGTTTAGGCAAAGCTAACCCAGATGTTTCAATCACAATACAGTCGATGCTGTCGCGCCGTTTAATTAACTCTTGCATTGTGGGATAAAATTCTTCCTGCACAGTGCAGCACAAACAGCCGTTGGTTAACTCAAAAATATTATTCTCGTTCTCTTCATCTTCAGGGCAAATTTGACAAGACTTCAATAATTCGCCATCAATACCCAATTCGCCAAATTCGTTGACTAATACGGCGATGCGACGACCTTGGTTATTTTGTAACAGATGGCGAATTAGGCTGGTTTTACCGCTACCTAAGAAGCCTGTAATGACAGTGACTGGAATTTTTGTAGCCATTTTAAGAAGTGTGAAGTCTGAAGTATGAAGTATATAGTGTTTTTTGTTCCAGTGGTCTTGTTGAGGTGAGAGGTTAGGGGCTAGAGGTTAGAGTTTCCCCAAACTGTTTACTGCAATAATTTTATACTTCACCCTTGATACTTAAGTGGGGCAACTTCCTTGCGATCGCCTTACTCTTAAGTAAGATGACCCCAGGGAAATTGCCCCTAGAAGTAACTAAATTTAGTTTACAAAAATTTACTCGGCTGTAGCTAGTTCGGTACTACCGCGTGTCCGGCGACGGGTGAGGCTGTTGTATAACATCATACCGATCGCTTTAATTAAGTTGCCTTCTAATTCTTGGAACATCTTCATGTTCATGCCAAAGGCTGCGTTAGCTTCTTCAACGATGCGATCGCCTGTAGCATCATCAATGGGTAGTTCGTCTACTGTTTGACGATAATTGGCTTTAAATGCCTTTTCATCAGGAATGTCGGCAAATTCATAGAAGGCTGTTCCTTGACCTTCATTCAAATTCATCGCTGTTACAGCAATGTTCTTGAGAATTTGTCCCCCGGATAAATCACCTAAATAACGGGTGTAAGAATGAGCAATTAATAATTCTGGTTCTGTCGCAGAAATTTCGCGGATGCGTTGCACATAAGCTTCACCCGCTGGCGATAGTTTGATTTGCTCACGCCAGTTAGTACCATAATAAAAGCTGAGGTCTTGTTCTAGGGTACGCTTGCGGTGCAGTTGGGGAAAATTAATTTGGGAAACAATTGGGTGCTGGCGGTGCTTTTCCATCTCCTCTTCCATTGCCGAGTAGACGAAGTAAAAGTTAGCCACTAGCTTACGGTAGGAAGTCTTCTCTACAACTCCTTTTAAAAAGCACTTGACAAAACCTACATTTTCTGCCATCGTGTGGGCTTTTTTTGTGCCGACACGCAATTTGCTGGCTAAATTGCTGCTCATACTAAAATTTCTCACCTTTAAAAGGATATACCGAGGTTCCGATTTACGAACGGCTAAGAAAGGTCATTAAAAAGTTACATTAGAACTATTTGATGAGAATTTATATTAAAATTTTTTAAGCAGTCAGAGTGTATACTTTTGTAAATCTGTATTGGACTCCGAGAAACTAACTAATTCACTCATCGCCAAGGGTAAAATTTATGGCTAAGGTGATGATTAGTAGAGTTTCTGTATAAAAACTTTACAAACCTCAGAACAATTTTAGAGAGATTCACTTAATTCAGTCTATTGGTAATAGATTCTTTAAAAGAAAAACGAGTATATATTACAGATAAAAGTGCTGAGTCAAAAGACTTGCAGTTTATCAAAGCTACTTGAATTGTTTGAATTAAAGAGTAAAGTAATATTTTCTGGTGTTATGGTGTGGGGTGTTTAATATTATGGTTTCATCAATAACTAGAACTCAAGGCAATATTCGAGGTCTTTCTGTCACAGAATCTCATAGTTGTGAAACAGGACTGGAAGAGAATTTGGCATTTAGTTTGATATCACTACCAGCAACTCCTTTATTTGGGACAGATGGGATTCGCGGGAAAGTAGGAGAATTACTGAATGCGCCTTTAGCTTTACAAATAGGTTTTTGGACAGGTGTAGTTTTACGGAACCATGCAGGTGAAACACGTCCAGTAATTCTGGGGCAAGATTCGCGTAATTCTAGCGATATGTTAGCAATGGCGTTGAGTGCTGGGTTAACAGCAGCCGGGATTGAAGTATGGTATTTAGGCTTATGTCCTACTCCTTGCGTTGCTTATCTTACCAGTATGAGTGATGCGATCGGCGGCGTGATGATTTCTGCCAGTCACAACCCACCAGAAGACAACGGTATTAAAGTTTTTGGTGCCGATGGCGCGAAGTTACCACAAGCATTACAGGCAGAAATTGAAGCCGGATTACGCGGTAAGTTAGCAGTTGCAGGTGGGATGAATAATTGCGGCAGACATTATTCCCGTCCGCAGTTAGTGAATGAATACAGCCAAGCATTGAAACAGCCCTTGCAAAATGGTGGAAATCTGCAAGGGATGAAAATAGTTTTAGATTTAGCTTGGGGTGCAGCTGTTGGGTTAGCACCCCAAGTATTGATGGAAATGGGTGCAGAAGTCATCTGCTTACATAATGCCGCAGATGGCGATCGCATTAATGTTGAGTGTGGTTCTACCCACCTGGATATTCTGCAAGCCGCAGTTAAAGAACATCATGCTGATATAGGCTTTGCTTTTGATGGCGATGCTGATCGCGTTTTAGCAGTCGATAATACTGGTAGACAAATAAATGGCGACTATATCCTTTACCTGTGGGGTCGTTATCTGCAACAACAGCAACAGCTACCAGATAACTTGATAGTTTCCACCGTCATGGCCAACTTAGGGTTTGAACGCGCTTGGCAACAACAAGGTGGTAAATTGATTCGTACCGCCGTTGGTGATCAATATGTGCAAGCAGAAATGCTGCGAACAGGGGGAATGCTAGGCGGCGAACAATCTGGTCATATTTTGTGTAGACATTATGGCTTTACTGGTGATGGGTTATTAACAGCGTTGCATATTGCCAACTTAGTCAAACAATCTGGTGTTTCTTTAAGCGAATTAGTAGACCAAAGTTTCCAGACTTATCCTCAATTATTAAAGAATGTCAGAGTTGTAGATCGCGATCGCCGTTTAGGGTGGAAAGATTGTCAACCTGTTCAAGATGCGATCGCCCTAGCCGAAGCCGCAATGGGTGATAGTGGTAGAATCTTAGTCCGCGCCTCTGGTACAGAACCAGTAATTAGAGTCATGGTTGAAGCCGCTGATGCCGAACTCGCCCAACATTGGACAAATGAATTAGTCGCCAAAGTCCAACAACACTTGGCTTAACAAGTCATAGAGGTTGGGTCAACGCAAAACCCAACCTACAAAATTTTTCCTAACTTTTAATCACTGTCTTATCAACAACAGAACCGCCACTAGCACCATTACCTTGTATGGCTTGAGTTTTGGGCGTACCGTGCAATGTTGGGTCTGGTTGTGGTGGTTGTGGTTCAGGGCCTAGAGGTTGAGGGTTAGCAACATATTGGAATTCTCCCTTACCATCTATTGACTTACCTTTTGCCCAACGACCTTCAGAACTTTCCGTACCTTCAGAATGATTCCAGAATTGATAAGCAAACTCGCGTTTCTCTAATTCCAATGGGAAGGAACTAGGTACTGGAGTTGTTTCGAGTCCTGAAGATTCTAAATCTTCAATTGCTGCTAACCACAAATTTTGGTGCATAGTGTCACGAGCAATCATAAAACTCAAGGTATCTCTTACACCAGGGTCGTTTGACATCTCGTACATTCGTACTGCTTATCTACATCAGCCTGTAGTTTGAGAAAAAAACAGAGAAATTACCGATAATTTAAGACTACAGATGAACACAAATGACGATATATATATTATCCAAAAAAATAGCTAATAAATTTAATATTTAAAGTCAAGCAAGCTCAACAACAATTACTAATAAACACCACTATTAGCACAATTATTTCAGTAATTAACTAATAAAATGACTGAATTATGTAATGCTGAAAAGATAAAATTTATCAGCAATCATATCTACTTTCTGATTGATTGATAGTGATGTTGCCGTAATGCCGTAGTTAGAGGTTATTAGAAAAGTGACTAGCTGCGGTTAGGATACATCAACAAGTTTTCAACCCTGTCCAACTTAATTTGGTACTTACAGGCATACGATCGCATCAACAAATGAACCCCGTAAGCTCTTCAATTAGATAAATCTTAAAATAAGAATAAATTTCCTTAATAGCTCTAATATAAGCTAATTTTGGACAAAATTAGCCCTGGATAGTTTATTTATTTGCGTATTTAATCTCGATTGCGTTTGATATCAAGCACGGTATGACTTGCCGTGTAAATATTGCTGTCACTGAAATTACACAATAAATGTATCAGGATATGAAATAGTAAAAATTAGAAAAAACAAGAAAATTTATGCACAAGCTAAACAAAAGCTACATTTTGCTATCGTATCCTTTAGGATTAGTCATATTACTCTTATCTTTATCCTCAAAAACGCTCAAAGCTGCTCCCAAACCGATACCTAGCCAGTTAAACGTACCTACTCAACCGCAAAAGCAATCCAACACCCCAGATACCAACCGTGCTGCGGCTGAAAAAGCAGAAGCCGAAGCCAAAAAGTTAAACTTAAAAACTACACCCATTACTCAAGTCATTGCTAAATGGGAAGAAGCCTTAAAATATTGGCGTTTAGCAAGCGATCGCAAAAAAGAATCTGCAATTCTTGATCGAATTGCTAAATTATACTGGTTTCGTGGTGAATATCGTAAGGCCTTGGAATATGCTCAAAAAGCACTACCTATTTGTCAAGTTTTAGGCGATCGCAAATGTCAAGGAGCAGTAGCTACTTCACTTAGCCTCATATACGATAGATTAGGTGAATATCAAAAGGCGATCGCTTTTTATGAGCAAGTTCCATTATTTTATTCTGAAACTCCAAACTTACGACCTACTACTTTAAATAACATTGCCCAAATTTACGATAAATTAGGCGAAAAACAGAAAGCTATTGATGCTTACGAACAAGCTTTTGATTTTTGGAAAAAACAAGGTGATGTAGTCAATCAAGCTGCAACACTTGAACAAATTGCATTTCTTTATGCCAGTTTAGGTGAAATCAATAAAAGCTTTGAAATACTTAATCAAGCTAATAGTCTTGACCCGGAATTTAAAAGAGATAGAATGGTTTCTAATTTAGTTTACCTTCTGGTAGCAAACTCCATTTGTACAGATAAATTAGCTACATTGAAAAAACCTCCTGAAGTTAAGCAACCAAAAACTGCGTCGAATCCATCAGCAAATTCTAATCGTGACGCAGTTGTCAAAAATCAAATTGAAGGCTGGAACAAAAATGTAGAACAGTGGCACACCCTAGAAATTCTTGGTGGAGAAGCAGATTTTTTAGAACTCATTGGAGGTTTGGGCTATAGACAAATTGGGGAATATGCAAAAGCCTTGGACGTTTATCAAAAAGCACTAAATCTCAGGCAAATAATGGGTGGTAAACCCGCACAAGCAAAAACACTTACCGAGGTTGCTCAGATTTTAAATAAACAAGGTAAAAAGCAAGAAGCAATTGATCATCTCAATCAAGCATTAAACATTCAACGCCAAATTAAAACTCGTCCAGCCCAAGCAGATACTTTATTAACTCTCTGACTTTTCCCGTTAAGTCTCTTTTGCAAGCTGCCAACCTTCACAAAGGTCGTGTAATTTTAACCAACCTCGCCACAGCACCTGAATACCAATGGGTGTTTTACTTCGATGTTCTAAGTAGCCGCCAAGACGGGCAATGACTTCAACAGCCCAGCTAACTGTTAATACTTTGGGAAGTTTGGGGGACTTAGCTTTTAAAATCTTAAGTTCAAGGGGGTTAAGAATCTCAATGGCAGGAGAGTCAGGTTGAGTGCGGTGTAGATAAGTTAGTTGCAACAGTTCTACCGCAATCACGCTCAAGAAACCAATGAGAACTTTCATCCCATCAGCAGCAAGTCTGTATTTTTCTACCTGACATCCAGACTTGAAAATTTTATGGTATTCTTCCACACGCCAACGATACGTATACCAACGTAAAATTGTAGAAGCCATCTGAATATCTGCAATAACTTCTGTTGTTAACAACATCCATTCCACAGGTGTTTCGCTTTCGGGACAATCAATTTCTGTGGCATAAACAGCATACACAGATAGCGGGTTACGGTTATCAAAACGATAAGGAGTACGTAGATTGACCGGACAAAATCGTATAGCTAGTTTGGTTTGACGAGCAGTACGCTGGCTCGTGGATGGTAATTCAATTTTCTGTTCAAAACTAATAGGTTGAGCTTCTAACTTCGACCACAGACGTTCGCTTTCGGAATCTAAACTACGGTTATGAGCCGCACGAACTATGATTCCAGTGTGTTGGAGTTGGCGAAGTTGATCAAAAACTTTTGTAATATCACCTTCGCGGTCGAAAACATGAATCACTTGTGTGTGCTGGCTTACAAGCTTTTCTACAGTGGTTAGAGCTTCTACCCACTTATAAGATTCTTTCTGTTCAAAAGGGCGGTTTCGGGCTTCTTTACGTGCTGCTGCTTGCCTTTTTTTCTTCTGTGTCGGTGTTTCATCTTTCGGTGGCTTGTGTTTCGGCTCACGATTCCAAAGTTTTTGCCATAACAGACCTATGGATTGACCTTTCTGAGGCTCTATCGCTAAGGCACTGTGTAATATTAAACCATTACCCCCTTTACCAATTGGGCCGTAACCTTCTTTTTTCACCTCAATACTGCCATAATCTAGAAAAGTTGTGTCTCCAACACACAGCACTATGTCGCGTTCTGCAACATTTTCTGCCGTCATCTGACAGTGCGGCTCAATCACGCTGGAAAATTGCACTTTTGGGTTGGCAAAAACTCATAGGCTCTCTTGAGTACCGTTCCATTGCTGAAGATTTCTGACAGTGCTTTCCCAAATCCAAGGCTTAGAGCATACCCAATTGACATTGCGCGCTCATTCAATCGGCGATCTCCCAGAGATATGGTTGCAAAATTCTTCTCCCACCAGTCCAGCATTGCTTGTTACCTTTAGTACCCGATGACAATTAATTTACCGTATATGCTGTGCTGTTCTTCAAGCCCTTTACCAGCAAGCCTTTCAAGACTTAACGGGAAAAGTCAGATTAACTCTCGGTGATGTTTACTCGTCTTTAGGGGCATATCCTGAAAGTTTAAAAGCTTATGAACAAGCATTATCTCTCCGGAGAGAAAGTGGCGATCGCACAAAAGAAGCTGATACTCTCAAGAATATTGGAAATATTGAGCGCAAGTTGCAACATTATCCACAGGCTCTGAATTATTATCAGCAAGCCTTGTCTATATCCCAAACAACAGGAGACTGTTACAATGAAGCTTTAATATTAAAAGAAATTAGTAGCACTTACCTCAATTCAGGAAATTATCAACAAGCAATCAATTCTGGACATCAAGCTATAGCTTTATCTCATAATTTAGAAGTTGTTGAGTTTAAGTTAGCAATAGAAGCAGGAACATCTGATCTTCTTGCTCAAGTTGAGCTTAAACAGAAGAATTATTCTCAGGCTCTAAAAGACTCTCAAAAAGCTAAAAATTTGGCACAAAAATCTGGCTATAAGGAAATAGAAGCGAGAGCTTATACTTCAACTGCTGAAGCTTATAACGGTCTCAAACAAACCCAAAAATCTATACAAGTTTATCAAAAACAACTTACTCTATATACTCAAATGGGCTTAATTGCCGAACAAGCCCAAAGTCTCTACAATATCGCCAAACTGCAACGCCAAAACAAACAACTCTCAGCAGCCCTTACCGAAATAGATAAAGCTATAAAAATTATCGAAAATATCCGCAAAGAAGTCGATAGTGAAGATTTACGAACATCCTTTTTTGCCACTGTACAAGATTATTATCAACTTAAAATCAATATTTTGATGGAATTGCATAAACAAGACCCATCAAAAGGATACGACGGACAAGCCTTGCAAACCAGCGAAAGCTCTCGCGCTAGGGTTTTAGTAGAACTATTAACCCAAGCCAACATTAACATCCGCAAAAATATTAGCCCTGAGTTAGCAGATGAAGAACGACGTTTGCAATGGCTACGGGAAGCCAGAGAAAAAAGGTTATCAGAAATAGCAAGTCAATCCCAACCTTCAGCAGAACTTATCGCCGCCACTAAACAAGAAATTGAAGACATAATCAAACAACAGCAAGAACTAACAGCTAAAATTCGTGCAACTAACCCAGAATACGCTGCATTGAATTATCCGCAACCTCTCACCTTGTCGCAAATTCAGCAACAACTTGATTCAAATACTGTAATGTTGCAATATTCCTTGGGTAAAGAACACAGCTATCTTTGGGCAATAACACCAAATTCTCTTGATAGCTATGAATTACCGCCACAAGCACAAATAGAAAAAGCCGCCAACGATTTTCGTCAAAGTTTAGTCAGAGTAACAGCTTCCTCTAAACAACAAGCTACCGCAGCAAAACAACTGAGTCAAATTATCCTTGCTCCAGTCGCAAGCAAATTAGCAAACAAACGTTTGGTAATTGTCGCCGATGGTACTTTACAAAATATTCCATTTGCAGCGTTAACTGAACCAACTGCTCAAGAATCATATCAACCACTGCTAATCAACCACGAAATCGTCAATCTTCCTTCCGCCTCAACTATCGCCATCCTCAGACAAGAAACGCAACAACGTCCAAAAGCACCAAAAGCTATTGCCATTCTCGCAGATCCCGTATTTAGTGCAGATGATTCACGGGTGACAGGGAAACCAGAGAACAATTCCATCACTCCTGATTTAGATCTTCAGCGTTCTGCACTCTCCCGATCAGCCCGAAATCTCAACCGCAACGGTTGGGATAGATTAACAGGAACTCGTGAAGAAGCTCAAGCAATACTCAAACTTGGTTCAGCAAAAGATAGCCTAGCCGCATTTGATTTTGATGCAAACTATAACTGGGTAAAAAACCCCCAACTAAGCCAATATCGTGTAATTCACCTGGCAACTCACGGTTTTGCTGATGACGCTAACCCAGAGTTATCAGGCATTGTACTTTCTTTAGTAGACAAGCAAGGTAAACCCGAAAGAGGATATTTGCGGTTAAATGATATCTTCAACCTGAATTTTCCGGCTGATTTAATTGTGTTGAGTGCTTGTGAAACCGGACAGGGAAAAGAAATTCAGGGAGAAGGGCTGGTAGGCTTGACAAGAGGATTGATGTATGCAGGCTCACCGCGAATTGTCGTGTCTTTATGGAATGTAGATGACGAGGGAACGAAGGAATTGATGACCCAATTTTATCGCCAAATGTGGCAGGAAGGGAAATCACCTGTTGCTGCCCTCCGCGCCGCGCAATTAAGTTTGTGGCAAAATCCTAATTGGCGTAAACCTTTGTATTGGGCGGCTTTTACTCTGCAAGGCGAATGGCGCTAATACCGTTTCACTTTAATTTTGATACAAATAGACCGCAGAGGTGGAGGGAGCAGGAGGAAAGAATGGAAAACCGATGAATTTGTATCATTTTTTTCGTGAAATGGTAGAAGTAATGCACGCAAAGGTATTAGGAGATAAAAAAGTGCGTTTAGTTTTCACTAACGCACTTTATAAACTATGGGCATCGAAGTTAGGTGAACTATGAAAGCTTAATTTTCATCGCGTCCGTGAACTTGTGCAGGTGGACTGGTTGCTTCTACAGCGGTGAATGGTTCGAGGATTTTGTAGGTGTGGTGTGAACCTTTGGGGACAACCCAAGAACTACCAGGTTCTAACAAAACCATTTGCCCTTCGATATGCAATTCTGCACGACCATTAATTACATAACCAACCGTTTCATAGTCTCGTGCAGTTGGTTGTTTATCTTTTCCTTGTTGTTCATTTTCCCAAAGGCGCATCGATAAAGATTTGCCAGAAGCCAGATATTTTTGACCATCTTGACCTTTGGGTGAATGCCTAGCATCTACTTTTTTAACGCTTGTGTCAGTCATATTTAATTACCTACCTTACGGTTTGAGAACGACTTTGATACAGTTATCTTTTTTCTCTTTAAAAATTTGGTAGCCGTGGGGTGCTTGGTTTAAAGGTAGTTTGTGAGTGATGACAAATGAAGGGTCAAGATCACCGTTTTCAATATGATTGAGTAAGGGTTTTAAGTATCTATGAACGTGGGTTTGTCCCATTTTGAAGGTGAGACCTTTGTTCATTGCCGAACCCATCGGAATTTTATCGAGGAAGCCACCATATACTCCGGCAATTGAGACATGACCGCCTTTTCCCGCCGAGAGAATTACTTGGCGTAATGCTGTTGGACGGTCTGTTTCTAGACGAACTGCTTGTTTTACTTTGTCGTAGATAGCCATTGCATCTGTACCGTGTGCTTCCATGCCGACAGCATCAATACAAGCATCGGGGCCACGACCGCCTGTCATTTCTTTGAGTGCTTCTCCGACATCTACCTCTTCATAGTTGAGGATTTCGGCTTTGCCTTGTTCTTTGGCCATTTGCAGGCGTTCGGGAATGCGGTCTATGGCAATGACTCTTTCTGCACCAAGGAGAAAAGCACTTTTAATGGCAAATTGTCCCACTGGGCCGCAACCCCAAATAGCCACGACATCACCGGGTTTGATGTTGCAGTTTTCTGCTGCCATGTAACCAGTTGGAAAGATGTCAGTTAAAAATAGAACTTGCTCGTCTGTCAGATGGTCGGGAATTTTGAATAAGCCAACATCAGCAAAAGGTACGCGTGCATACTCAGCTTGTCCGCCAGCGTAACCACCAAATAAATGAGAGTAGCCAAATAAGCCTGCTGGTGAGTGACCCATTTGCAGTTCTACCATCCAAGCATTTGGGTTGGAGTTATCACAAAGTGACCATAAATCGCGCTGACAGAAAAAACAGTTACCACAGGATATTGTGAAGGGAACTACGACGCGATCGCCTATTTTTACATTCTTAACTTCACTGCCTAATTCTACAACTTCCCCCATGAATTCATGCCCCAGGATATCACCTTTTTGCATGGTGGGAATGAAGCCATTATAAATATGCAGATCTGAGCCGCAAATTGCTGTAGAAGTAATTTTAATAATGGCATCACGCGGGTTAATAATTTTGGGATCAGGAACTGTTTCTACCCGCACTTCGTTTGCTCCGTGCCAGCAAACTGCTTTCATAATTTTTAGTCCTTTGTCATTTGTCCTTTGTTATTTGTATATACAAATAACAAAATAGCTAGTAATACATAAAATAGTGCGTTAGGCGCTTTGGTTATCTTTTTGGTGATAGATTATATCCAGCACCTAACACACTCTACAAGGCTAGACTCTCCAGTTTATCTACTAGAAGGAGTTCTGTAATAGCCTTCTTTGGTTTTTTTTGTAAAATCAGCTGATTCGTCAACTCTATTTTTCGTATCGTTAAAAAACTCTTTTGTAGCTCTAGGAGTATCTTCATCTAAGTTGAGTTTTTCGCGGATATTATCAGCAGTACCCTTCAGTTTAGATTGAGAATTTTTTACTTGTCTATCGTTTTGAATGCCGTTGTTTTGATTGTATTGACCTTCGGGTGCGCCTTTGTAATAAATACCTTCGGGAGTTGTCACATCAGCTTGTGCTACGTTCACAAGGCTAAAAGCTTGTCCTAGTAAGAACATAAATCCTACTAAGAAAACAACCATAATTTTGCGTAAGCTAGAAATAACTTGCTTCATAAATAACCTCATTTGCTTTATTTATTTGTGTGTACAACTGAACGGCTATCAGCCAATTCATGGTTTGAGGACGACTTTGACACAGTTATCTTTTTTCTGTTGAAAAATGTGATAACCGCGAGCCGCTTCTGTTAGTGGTAGTTGATGAGTTACCACAAAAGAAGGATCGAGTTTACCGTCCAAGATTTGCTGGAGTAACAAGTGCATATATTTTTGTCCGTGCATTTGTCCCATTCTGAAGGTTAAACCTTTGTTAAAAGCTGCACCCAAGGGTATTTTGTCTACAAATCCACCATAAACACCCATAATTGCCAGAGTGCCGCCTTTACGACAGGCCACCATCATTTCTCTTAATACGTGGGGACGGTCAGTTTCTAATCTGAGCTTTTGTTTTGTCTGGTCGTAGAAGTCTTCTAAACCAACACCGTGCGCTTCTAAACCGACTGCATCAATACAAGCATCAGGGCCGCGTCCGCCAGTCATTTCTTTTAATGCTTCACCAGTATTAACTTCTTCGTAGTTAATTACTTCCGCTTTGGCATATTTTTTTGCCATTTCTAAGCGTTCCGGGAAGCGGTCGATCGCAATTACTTTTTCTGCACCCATCATATAGGCGCTAATCATGGCGAACATTCCCACTGCACCACTTCCCCAAACTGCTACCGTATCCCCTGGCTGAATATCACAGAGTTCTGCACCCATATAACCAGTAGGAATAGCGTCGGAAATAAATAATAGTTTTTCGTCAGGTATATCTGAAGGAACCTTGACAACACCCACATCAGCAAATGGTACGCGGATATATTCAGCTTGTGCGCCTGCATAGCCACCTAAGAGGTGAGAGTAGCCATAAATTGCTGAGGTGACATTGCCAAATAATTTTTCTTCTAACCAACTGTTAGGGTTGGAGTTATCGCACAGCGACCACATATCACGCTGGCAATAAGCACAGTTACCACAACCAATTGTCGAGGGAACAACGACGCGATCGCCTATTTTTAAATTATTAACTCCCCTACCAACTTCAACTACTTCCCCCATAAATTCGTGACCAATAATGTCACCTTTTTGGACTGTCGGGATATAGCCGCCATATATATGTAAATCCGAACCACAGATAGCTGTAGATGTAATTTTAATAATCGCATCACGGGGATTAAGAATCGTCGGGTCTGGTACTGATTCCACCCGAACTTCATTAGCACCTTGCCAACAGACTGCTTTCATAAATATTAGTCCATAGTCATTAGTCAATAGTCATTGGTAGCTCTCTCCCTCTGCCCTCCTGCCTCTTCTACCTACTTCCTGTTGGCTGTCCTTCTGTAGTGGCGATTTCTCCGGCTTCCATGAGCATTTTGAAGCGGCGCAAGTCGTCACCAATTTGTTGTTCTGGTTCTTCGCCGAAAAGTTTGGCGAGAGCCGCACTTAATCCGCCGCCGGGGATGTTGTATTCTAAAACTACTTTGACTTCTGTACCGCGATCGCCTGGGGCTTTTTTAAATCTGACAAAGCCAGAATTCTCTATCTCTGCGCCTTCTACCGAAGCCCAAGAAATAAACTCGTTTTCTCTATCTTCCAGAATCTCTGCATCCCATGCGACGTTGTTACCCAAGGGCGCACTCGCAATCCAATGAGAACGTTTTGCATCGTACACCTTCACTGATTGCAGATGCTTCATAAAAGTGGGTAACTGCTCAAAGTTGTGCCAAAAACGGTAAAGTTCATCGGCTGGTTTATTAATAGTTACCGTCTTTTCAACTTTGATTGGTTTATTAATGCCAATAGCATCCTGTGCTTGCTGAATTGTGCTTTGCTTAGTTAAACCTTGGTAAACTAAACCACCGCCAGCCAGTGCAGTTAACACACCTTTTAAAGAGCGTTGGCTTAAACCTGTGAGTACCATAGCCCCACCACCAATGAGAGAAGCCCAGCGTTCCATCTCATTAGCTTCTGTGGGATTTTTAGTTGTGCGATCGCCTGTAGAAGTCATACAATTTTATACTTTAGATTTTGCGGAAAGTTGAGCCAGTGCGTTGGGGAGACAGCGCCGTGGGCGGGTTTCCCGACTTGAGGCGACTGTCGTCGGCTTTGCCGACTTGTAGCAACTGGCGTTGCGTGCGGAGAGAACTTGCGTGCGCGGGTTCCCCCCGTTGAGCAAACTTTTCAAGACGGATTTTGGATTCGTAATTCGTAATTAGATTCTCTACATTTATTAATTACGAATTACGTTAGCGAAGCGGTAGCGACGCAGGAGCGTCACTACGAATTACATAGAAGCAGCCGCACCTGTCGTGGGTTTAGGAGATTGCACTCCCGCACTTTGCAGCGTCCGATATAGCTCTACTAAGCGTTGTTCGTCCTTCACCAAATCGCGGTAAATTTCTTTAAAAATCGCCGTTGCTACTGGGTCAGTAAACATGGCGGACAAGTTACCAATGTCACCGATACCTGTTTGCAAATCGCCTAAAGCGCAACGCATTTGATAAATATCATCACTACCAGACATGGCAGTTTTGACCTTTGCATATTGATTAGCAATATTCGCTGCTAAAGAAGGTTTTTCACCTAATCTGTTGAGGTAAGTTTCTAATAGTTCAATGTGGCGTTGTTTCTTGGCCATCATTTCTTGAAAAATAACTTTTGCTTGAGTATTAGACTCTTTTTCGTAATACTTTTCTAAAGCTTCTAGAGAGTAACGTTCACCACTCAAAGCAGTATTCAACCCTTTAGCAATTTCACCTTTTGTGGAACCACCCCAAGCATCAGCAATTTTCCACCATTCAGCATTAGTGTCTGTCTCTTCTGGAAGTGCTACATCTTTACCGCCATAACCCAAACCACTGAGAATAGCTGTGGTAAAAATAGCTAAGTCTCCAGGTTCGCGGGAAGTAATTAAATTACCATCAACTACAAGTGCTTCATCTTGATAATTTGCACCTGCATTGATCATGTCGCGGCGGATAGCCACAAAACCAGTGGCGCGCCTGTCCCTGAGCAAATCACCTTCAATTAATAATTGTGGCCCGTGACAAACTGCGGCGACGAGTTTTCCTTGCTGCATAGCTTCTTGCACAAAGCTCACTGTATTGGGGTTGCGCCGCATTTTATCAGGAGCCATACCCCCCGGAATCACAACTGCATCAAATTCTGAAGCGATCGCTTCTGTGGTTGTACCATCAGGTTGAACGGAAACTCTACCGCGTTTACCTTTGTATTTTTCATTCATCCGTGAACCGAGGACAACTACATCCATCCCCGCTTGTTTCAACCCATTACAAGGAATAGTAAATTCTGCATCTTCGACATCATTTTCAATCAGAATTGCAACTTTTTTCTTCCCAGAATGATTGTTTTGATATGACATGGATTTACCTATTGTGATTAATGTGGTGGATTTTTTACAATTAACAACGCTGAATTAAGCAGTTACTTCGCTAGTTGGTGGTGCAGCAAAAAGTTCTTCGTAATCGTGAGTAAAATGGGCTTGAAACCTAGAAAAAGTTTCTGGTTTCATGGCATTTTGCAACACAGCAAAAACTGCTCGGACATGAATTGCTGTAGTGGTGGGAGCTATATTTTCTTTTTGACTAACACGGTGAATAAACTCTTGGAGATTAAAGGTTTGGCTGTTAGCTGGTGTTTGGTCTTGTAAATAATGACTTAATTCTTGTGGAAGTTGTGCAGCTAAATCTTGAATGTCACTGTCTGCAATACGTTCTTTGATAGTTGCTAATGTCGCACGAGTTGCAACTTCCGCCTCCTCAAGAGAAGTGGATTGAGATAGGCTTTGGACATGGGTAATAAACTCTTGATATTCCACTTTCGACCTCCGCTGAAGAAAACTCAATACTTGTATGGGTATGAGAAGTTTCAGTAATAAAAATATAAATAATGATTTCTTACCCAAAAAAAGTTATGAGTTAAAAAGTAAGAATTGGGGGATTTTGTTGTGTGAGTTGATAACTTCTAACTCATAACTAACAGATTCAACTACAAGTGGCTTGACCTTGAATTTACACTTACAAGATTAGGCTGTAAAAACTACCTTAACTTCGTTCTAAGGGGATAGATTTTTTTATTTCTAAAGTTGTACATCTGAAGTGAGACAAATTTTGCCAACAAAAACGTTATTGTAAAAATGCAGAAAAGGAAAATATTATGGCAGAAAAAAATCATCATCCTGAAATTAATTCTGAAGATTTACCGCAAGAAATTACTGAATCTTACGGCACTGGAGTGAAAGACTTGCCAGGATACAATATTGGTGAGCGATCGCTAGATCCAAATAGCCCAGAGTATCCCGATAGTCCTGAAGTGACAACTAATGACAGTTATACCTATTGGCAAGATACCGTAGGTGACGAAGCTGTTGGTGGTACCGTCGCTATCCCTGAACAAGATGTCACCGAAGAAATAGAAGCAGCAGTCGGCTTAGAAATGGACGATCGCGCTTTCCTTCGTACAAACGACATTCTCGAACAACGCGATGATCGCCGCTGGGAACTAGATCCAAAATCCTCTGAAGACTACCAAGAACGGGAATAATAACTCCGCGCCTCTACCCTGCGGGAACGCCTTACGGCAAATGCGTTTACCTCCGCGCCCCTCTGCGTTCAAAAACTCTTACCACAAATGTCCAGCATTTCGATAAACTCAGAAATGCTGCGATGTTGTTGATCATGTCAGATTCCCAAAGCGTTAGTGCTGCTGTTGCCAAACTCTACAATACTTATCCCTTTCCTCCAGAACCCCTGCTAGATGAACCACCCCCAGGCTATAACTGGCGCTGGAATTGGTTAGCAGCTTATAACTTCTGCACAGGTCAAAGACCCCAAAAGCAAAATATTCGCATTTTAGATGCTGGCTGCGGTACTGGTGTAGGTACAGAATACTTGGTTCACCTCAACCCCCAAGCTTCTGTGGTTGGTATTGATTTGAGTGCGGGTGCTTTGGCTGTGGCGCAAGAACGTTGTCAGCGTTCTGGTGCAAACCGCGTTGAGTTTCATCACCTCAGCATCTACGATGTGGAACAGTTACCAGGTGAATTTGATTTTATTAATTGCGTTGGGGTATTGCATCACCTCCCCGACCCAATTCGGGGTATTCAAGCTTTAGCCAAAAAATTAGCCCCAGGTGGTTTCATGCACATATTTGTGTATGGTGAGTTGGGACGTTGGGAAATTCAACTCATGCAAAAAGCGATCGCCCTTCTCCAAGGTGAACAACGCGGTGACTACCGTGATGGTGTGCAAGTCGGACGCAAAATATTTTCCTCTTTACCAGAAAACAATAGAATTGTCAAATACGAAAAACAACGCTGGGCAATGGAAAATCAGCGAGATGAATGCTTCGCGGATATGTATGTTCATCCCCAAGAAGTTGATTACAACGTCGAGACATTATTTGAATTAATTGATGCGTCTGGTTTAGAATTTATTGGCTTCTCAAATCCTGGTTTTTGGCAGTTAGATAGACTTTTGGGTAAAGCACCAGAATTAATAGAACGAGCAGAAAATCTCAATCAGCGTCAGTTATATCGTTTAATAGAATTACTCGATCCAGAAGTTACCCATTACGAATTTTTTCTTGGTCGTCCCCCTATCATCAAAACTGACTGGTCAAATGATGACACTCTTTTAGCCGCAATTCCCGAATTAAACCCTTGTATTGATGGCTTTCCGAGTCAATGTATTTTTAATTACGACTACCAAATAGTCAATTTGTCAATAGCAGAATTTGAATTTATGCAAGCTTGTGATGGACAGGCGACAGTAGGAGAAATTTTGGCAAATGTGGAGTTTGGGCTAGATGGGGTGAGAAACTTGATTAAACAACAGTTAGTGATGTTGACACCTAATTTTTGATCATCATTCTAGACATCGCCTTAAATTAAACACAGAGTATCGCCGAGTATTCTTTGCGTACCTCTGCGTTATCCTCCATATTCCTTTGCGTTTAACCCCCACCTCATTGATTATGTAATTGATGATTGGGATGTTCATCTTTAGTAACTATAGATGATTCTGCCGTCACCACATCTTTAGCTTGAGTTTGCATTGCCAGTAATTCGGGTATGGTGACAAACTTATACCCTCTGGCTGTTAAATCTGCAATAATTTGCGGTAATGCTTTAACAGTTCGAGAACGATTACCGCCGCCATCGTGCATCAATACAATTCCACCAGGTTTGACACTTTTTTCGACATTTTTAATTAGGGTTGTAGCCACTCCCCGACGTTGGGAATCTCCTGATTCATCTGACCACATCATGATCGCATACTTTTGACTTTTGGCGTAATCAACTAAACCATTGTGTAAAAAGCCTCCGGGGGGACGAAATAGTGTAGTTTTTACCCCTGTAAGTTTATAGATGATATCTGCTGTACGATTAATTTCACTAGCAGCTGTAGCTACATCCATCCGCCGATACCAATGATGCCATGTGTGGTTTCCCAACACATGACCTTCATCTGCAATTTGTTTGACAATTTGCGGATGAAAGCTAACCATTTCCCCCACTAGGAAAAACGTAGCTTTGATATGATTTTTCTTTAAAATTTCTAGTACTTGTGTTGTATTTTTTGGGCCGGGGCCGTCATCGAATGTCAGCGCAATAACTTTATCTTTTATTGGTAGTTTTGCTTCATAAATAGTTTGTCCTTGAAATTCTTTTGGTATAGCTTCTTTCTTTGTATTTAAAGCAATATCTTGGGCTTTTACTGATGTTGACCCATTCAAGCCATTGGATGATTTCTTACCTATTAATTGTGAAAATAATAAAGGATTGTTAAGATAGTCCTTGTTCAGAAATCCTGCCAAACTTAAGCTACCAGCAGTAGCAACTAGTGTAATTGTTGCTGCTGTTAAAAATTGGAATGCTTTCTTGCTAAACACATTAATACTCCTCAATTAATATTGATTAAGTGCATTTCTATTTATAATGTTTTAGTTATATCTTACAAATTTTGCATGGTGATGACAGCAGTATAACTATAATGTGGAGAAATGCTGCTAAGTTTTACATTTCTACTGGATGTTGTCCATAATAAGGTACAGCTTCTGACCAATCGGGTCGTTTTCCTTGTCGCCATTCTAGAGAAGAAAGTTCCAAAATACTGGTTACAGTTGCGGCTAACCCAGATTGTGCTTGAATTAGCTGATACTCAGTATGACAATTAGCTAAAGTTTCTTGCCAAGCTTCTGGTGTGAGCAATGTATCAGGAAATAAAGCTGTGATTTCAGAAGTAGCTGCATTAACTTGATAAATAGCACCAAACACTTTACCTCTTTGTGCTGGCATTTCTGTAGCAATTAATTTTTCGTAATCATTTTTGTGTGACCAAGCTACTGCCGCTAAAGTAGAAATAGCAAACACAGGGATATTTAATTGTTGTCCTAAAGTGCGGGCGAGGACTACACCAATACGAGTTCCTGTAAAACCACCTGGACCTTTTGCAACGGAAATAAATGCCAAATCTGACCAAGTTTGGGGTTGGAGAAAATCAATTAAATATTGATGCACATAACTGGATAAATCACGCCCTAAATTCCAAACATTTGCGCGCGTTTCATCAGCAAAGTTACTAATAGCCAAGCCTAATTCTGGCGTAGTGGTGTGCAGTGATAAAGCATATTTTTGGGCGGGTAGAGTTGTTAATTCCGTTGTCAAAGTGAGTAATTATATAAATTTTTCTAGAGTTGGCGTGATATTTATTCAAGCATAAAATCATAAAAATATACGACTACTGCAATAGATAGCAGTAGCCGCTGGAAATTTACCTATCATAGCCATCACGTCGGTACTAGTTCACCTGGACGCAATTTCGACCATTTTCCTGTTTCTTGCTTAAAGCTAAGACAACCAACAACGTCCCATTCCATTTCAATGAAATCTTCTTTGGTGCGGATGTTGACATTGATAGAAGGTTCATTGGGGTCAAAAGTTGGGTTCTCTGTTAAATGAGGCTGTTGGTGTTGGGTTTCTACGGCATGATAGGTTACACAACGGTCTACGTAGTGGCAGTTTACGCAAATACACATAATATAACCACCTCCAGGAAGCTTTATTGCTAATCTAACGTAAGCAAAGGTTTTGTTCACTAGTTGCGGGGTTGATTTTTATTACAATGCACAATTCTGTTTCTGCTATTCTCGCGCCGTCAAATTGGCCTTTTAGCTTGGAATGGTTGCCACAACCAGCTTATATGGTGGGTGGTGCGGTGCGTGATGCTATCTTGGGCAGAACTCGTGAATATTGGGATCTTGACTTTGTGATACCATCGGATGCGGTGAAGGTAGCAAGAGCGATCGCTAAACATTATCAAGCTGGTTTTGTCTTACTGGACGCAGAACGCAAAATTGCCCGTGTGGTATTTCCTCAAGCTACGGCTGACTTTGCCCAACAAGAAGGCAATAGTATAGAGACTGACTTGCATAGACGGGATTTTACAATTAATGCGATCGCCTATAATCCCCATACCCAAGAAATCATCGACCCATTACAAGGTTGTGCTGACTTACAGCAAGGTCTGTTGCGTATGATATCACCAGCCAACCTCAAAGATGACCCTTTGCGGTTAATGCGAGCCTATCGCCAAGCTGCCCAACTGAGTTTTAAGATTGAACCAACTACTCAAGCGACAATTTGCGCTTTAGCATCCAGCATTACCACAGTCGCCGCAGAACGAGTCCGGACAGAAATTGGCTATCTTCTAGCTAGTCCCCAAGGTACACCTTGGTTAGCCAACGCCGGAAAAGATGGTTTACTGACAGATTTATTTAAAAATGCGACAGGCGAAAGCTTTGAAAAACTCGCCGCCGTTGATACAGCCGCAGCCATCCTTGCACCGCAATTTGGTACAGAACTACAACAATATGTGCGCGATACTGTCAAAACAACTTGGTTAGGTATTGCTAAACTCGCTTGTCTTGTACATCCTCATCCCGAAGTTGCAGAAATAGAACTACAAGAACTCACCTATAGCCGGGCGGAAATTCGCGCCGTTATGACTGCGCTGAAATTATTCCCGCAGTTAAAATCTAGTAACAAATCCATCCGAGAACAATATCTTTTGTTCCTAGAAGCAGGTAATGTATTTCCTACTATTGTCTTATTAGCTGTAGCACAAGATACTTTGGTAGAGGCGATTTCCGGCGACAAATCTTTGTTGGTTTACTCACCTTTGGTCAGCCGCTACCTTAACCCTGATGATCTGGTCGCTCATCCCACTCAACTAGTAAGTGGTAAGGATCTCATGGTAACATTAAAGATTCCAGCGTCGCCAGTTGTCGGTGAGCTACTGACAGAGATTGCGATCGCTCAAGCTGAGGGTAAAATTGCTACAGCCGAAGCTGCTATTGAGTTTGCACGGCAGATATTAGAAAATTAGACCTTGCGGAATCAGATGTATCAAATTATCAAGATGATGGTGGAATCAAACTGGTAATTTTGGTGACACTATCCCAAACTATCCAGGCGCAGGAACTATCCACATCACCTGCATTATTGGTAACTTTAAAATAGATTTTTTCTGCTCCTTTGGGTTCAATGGCAAAATCAGCATTTTGAGCATAAACAACTTTGAAACCTCGGTCACGCAAGCAATACATAGCCCAAGCTTTGAGTGATTGTTTGTATGGTTCGTGGGGAATGGGTGGTTTAGTAAGTGCGGCTTCGATAACTTCAAATATCTGCATTGCTATAGAGAAAAGAAAGGGAAAGGAGAAATTAGGTTTAGAGAACTACTCAGCACTTTATTTTCAGGTTGAGGATCGCAACGGATTTCAATCATAAATCCATCGGGGTCATAAAAGTACACACCTTTACCTGTAGGACGAGTAACAGGGCCATGAGCGATCGCTACTTTATTCTCTGCCAAAACAGCCAGCGCTGTCTCAAAAAATCGCGGATCTATATCAAAAGCTAGATGATAGGCTCTTGTAAAACTCTGTTCTGGGTCTGGATGGGGTGGATTGAGATCAGGTGTCCAAAATAAGTCTAAAATTACGCCGTCGGGAGTCACAAAGTTGGCAACTTTCCCCTCAGCGACAAGTTCCACTAAAGTTGCTGGTACTTGCTTACCTGTCAATTCATGCAGGCCTAAAACACTACCGTAAAAGTGACGCGAAGCCTGCATATCTTTAACGTTGAGAGCAATGTGATGCACTTTTCGCAAATGTCCAGGAGCAAGGATACTTTTCATACAGCAGTTAGATAAGAGGGCAGAATAAATTTCCTTACTAGGATAGAAGTTGAACTCTTAAACAGAGTTTACTGTAAATTATTATGGCTTTTGATTATTCTTTAGACTTCCCAAACATTGATTTTCGCCAGCACCCTGAATTATATCGCATTGGTAAAGGCGAACAAGGGGTACTTTTAGTAGAACCATATAAATCAGAGATTCTCCCTTATTGGCGTTTCAAAACACCTGAGATTGCTAGAGAGTCTAGTGAAAAAATCTATGCAATTTTTCTAGAGTATCTCGAACAAGAAGATTTTGTCGGAGCAGATATGGCGCGAAAGTTTATCCAAATGGGTTATACTCGTTCTCGCCGTTACGCCAATCATAAAAACGGCAGAAAATATAAAAAAACTTCCAAAATAGGAAGTTCTCAAAAAGAAATATTACCATTCGATGTAGACCCTGTAAAAGCAGAATCAGCCGCTATTTTTAAAGCAAAATGGGTTGAAGCCAAGACAAATGCCAAATATCTCCAGCTTTTAGCCGAGCATAAACAAAAGTATGAAACTTGCTAGATAAAAATTATAAATTATCTGCGGTATTCATCGCCACAGTCACCAATTATCTGATATAAATTGCGGGATTTTTGAGATATTTGCTCAATGCGATCGCTATCTTCTTGAGCTAACCTAAAACTAAATACCTTGGCGTTATTTTCAATATGTTCCGATACACCCAGCCTGGCACCAACAATCACACCTCCCACTGCTGGCTTATCTAAAATGTAACGCACTGCCACATTGGAAATAGTCACATTATATTTATCAGCAATCTCTTTGAGTGTCAAAAGTAATTCCTGAAATAGTTGCCAACCACCCCAAGCATCAATCATATTTTTATATTTGCGTAAGCTGGCTGTGGCTAAATCAAAGTTTCTTGGTTCCGGCTGACCCAAATATTTTTCTGCTAAGAAACCACCGCAAAGTGTGCCGTAAGTAAATAGTTTAATATCATGCTGCTGGCAAAATTGCACCATTGCCACTTCTGGACGACGGTCAACTAGCGAAAATTGCACTTGGTTAGAAACAATTTTAATCCCGGCATTAATAATAATTTGTAAGTGTTTTGTGTCAAAGTTAGTCAAAGCTAAATGCTTAATTTTGCCCTCAGTTTGCAATTCTGCCATAAACTTCAGGGCATCTAGATAATTTTTATCACTATATTCCCACCAATGGAATTGCATTAAGTCTAAAGATGCAACATTCATTCGCCGCAAAGCAATATTAATGTTGTCCTCAACAACTTTTTTTGTCATTTTGCGAGGACGAGGAACCCATTTTGTAAAAGTTTGTAAGTTAGCTAAAGCTTCTTGACCTCTAATAGCAAGTAGTTGACGACGAAATTCCCCAATAAAATCTTCAGCCGGGCCATAATGGTCAGCTAAATCCCAGGTGGTAAAACCTGCATCTATATACGGGAACATCGCTTGAATTGCCGCTTTGGGATTAATCTGTCCATGTGCGCCAGACACTTGCCACATTCCATTTAATATCCGGCAAATGTTTAAATCAGGAGTAAGTTGAAGACGACTGTCTGCGGGTAGCACCATATAGTTGAATTGTGAATTATTGATTTAACGCCAGTCTTTTGCAGCTTGTTCTAGAACGTAAGCCGCAACATCTTGAATTTGTTGTTCTGTGAGGCGGTCTTTGTAGGCAGACATATTACTTTTACCATTAGTGACAATGGCTGTAATTGCCTCGATAGAATCCATATTATATTTCTTCAGTGCTGGCTTTTTTAAGTTCTTGCCTCGTCGGATAATGTTACTACCGTTGATATGACAGCCGGCGCAATGCACGCTAAATATTTCTGCACCATTAGCTGTGTCGCTTGCACTAGCAGGCAAGGTAAATGTAGTGGTAGATAGCAGGAGAATTAAACATACTAATGCCAGGATTTTTAGCAAGTTAATTCTCATGAGCTTGATTTGTGCTTTGGCGTTAATCATTTTTTTATCTTAACTAGAAATCAGAATCATCTTCTCATAAGTATGTACATAGTGATACATGATATTTTCTCTGTAAATAAAACTGCCGATGTTCGCACACAAATGCCGATAATTTCACATTTTCTATCTAAAGGAAGTGCCTATTCTCAATGGAATAGTTCAAAATTTAGATGTGACACCATACTTAAACTAAATTAATTTATCCAAATTAGCTAAATACCCAGAGTTGAAAATGGTTAGAAATATCAAAGAGCAAATTCAAACAGACCTGAAGCAAGTTAAAGAAACTGGTCAGTTACGGACAGAAAGAGTGCGGGAAATTGTCAAATCAGCCGTTACTCAAGTGGCTTCTGAGTTTAAAGAAGGTTCAATTGAACTGCGGGGACTTGTAAGAGATGCGGTTTCTGCTGTTATTGAAACCCTACAAGAAAGGGGTGGCGAAATTAAAGAAGAAGTCACAGCTTCCATTGAAGGCGCTTTAGAAGGAGTTAATCATAAAAGACATGCAAATATCATTCAAACTCAGTCAGAACTCCAAAGGTTGCAAACTCAATTAGATAGTGAAGAAGAAAAACTTCAGCAAGATGTAGATGTGATATTAGCAGAGATTGAGGAAACAGGTAAGCAAAACACTGCTGATACTCAAACCATTATTGACTCGGCTGTTAGCGCTATTAAAGATAGTGATGAAGTGTCTTTGTTAAGAAAACGTTATGCACAATTGCAAGCACAATTAGCAATTGTTCGAGCTAATTTAGCTGCGCGCTATGGCGGACGTTCAGAAGAAATTCAAAATTATCTCAACGATGCCAAAACTTGGTATAACCAAGCTCGTCCGCAAGCGGAAGTTTTAGCGACACAGGTATCACAAAAGCGATCGCAGTTAGAAGATAAACTAGGAGAAGCGGGTACAGCGATAGCTCGCAAAGAACTCCAACTCAAACAAACTTTACGCGAGTTACTCCTCGCAACCGCTGATTTGTTTAAAGACAAAGAACCCGCAGATAAAAACTAGATACCAACATCATAAGAACCCCGACTTCTTCAAGAAGTCAGGGTTCTTAGTAAGTGCGATTTAGTTAACAACGTACTCATACAACAGCTATTTTCGGCTAGTCATTTTCATAACAGCGTCAACTGTAATTTCCGGGAGAATATCTAAACTTGGTAGCAAGTCTACTCCAGCAAAAACTATTGGTAGGCTATCTCCTTGCCAAACCCATATTTGCTGACGAGTAATATCGATTAACCAAGCTAGTTGCGTTCCATTACTGAGACAATGGAGAATCTTGTTTTGTAAGTCTAAAGTGCTTTGGTCGGGTGAGCGAATTTCAATTAACCAATCTGGCGCTCCATTAAATGGCCCATCCTCATCGCCAAGGCGATGGCCAGCAATGATAGCAATATCTGGCACTGATGAGTAAGGTGGTACAATGCAACGTAGCTCCTGCACCGCTTCAAATTTATCAGTGCGATCATTAATATAATTGACTAAATTACGTTGCAGTCGGGAATGAAACAGAGTTGGCATTGTTTTTTGAACAACTCGCCCATCAATTAATTCCCATGCAGGTGAAGCCTCAATCTTAGGTTGAGCCAAAAACTCTGCCAGTGACATCCTCGCAACTGACTGGGGCATATCTTTTGACAAACTTTATTATGCACAGACTCTGATTATATTTTATATGCAATCAATATAATTAACTACGGTTATATAAACATTAATCAAATACGTAATAAAAAGGGCAGACCATGTTAATCTACCCTTCCTTAATTGTCCTTATTGAGAGAGGTTTGTGCCAAATTATTGCCAAGTTTCTGGTGTAAGTAGCAACTTCTTTTAGTAAGTTCCGCTATTAAATGCTTCTTCTCTCTTAGCGACTACCCAAAGTGCATGAATGCTACCAGGAAGCCAACCAAGCAGGGTAAGCAGAATATTAATTACCAAAGTAGGGCCAACACCAACTGTGAGAAAAACGCCTAAAGGAGGCACGACAAGGGCTAGAAGAAAACGAAATAATTTCATAGGTTTGTTGTTACTTTTTCAACTTGTTTAATTCACATTGTCCAGAATTAACTTAATTAACAACTCTGTCGCAGGCATTATGTTAATTCTGTATGACTTTTCCCAAAGATAATACTTGTACTATTGCTGAGGATTGCCTTGAGGTAATTCACCTGGAGTTGAAGTATTGCCAGTTAAAGCCACGTTTCTTTCAGCAAAATAGTTACCAATGAAGGTGTTAGCTAAAGATAGAACCACTGGGCCGAGAATAAAAGCGATAATGCCATGAGCGCTAAACCCAGGTACTAAAAATGCTGCTAATGCAAAACAGATACCGTTAACAACGAGAGAAAATGCGCCGAAAGTTACAAGGTTTAAAGGTAAAGATAGGGTTGAGAGAACTGGCTTCACAGAACTATTAATTAAGCCAATTGCGACAGCAGCAATTAAAGCAGAGGGAAAATTAGCAATATTAACACCAGGCACAACTAAATCCACAATTAGTAAGCTTAGTGCTGTAGCTAGAGTTATTAGAAATGTTCCCAACATTTTTTTTACCTAAAATTTCAGTGATAGTTTGTTTGAATGTCTTTCTACTATCATGAACAATGCGGGAAGATTTACCCTCTCTTGCAAGATAGATTCAGCTTCTACCAATTGGTTGATTTTGGGAGAAACTGCAACCTATTAGCAGGAAATTCGCGCTAATCTCTATTTTTACCACCAGTTACCGCCTCTGCCCTCACATTGTTGCTTTGTTACATAATGGCGGTAGCGAAACATTGCTTCTAGTTGAGTTTGTATCAGCCAACCACTGACAAATTCAAAGGCATCTCCTCCAGGCATGGAGAAAGAAATTGCATCGGTTAATCTAGTTTTGCCATCTTCTAGCTGAAATTCGTGCCGATGTATCCAGGTTTCAAAGGGGCCGGATATCTGTTCATCTACAAATAGGCGATATTGTTCACATTCTGTGTGACGGGCTAACCAAGTTAAAGGTACTAACCCTAGAAACAAACGAAACTCTGTGATAGCACCTACTTGCAGTCCTCCTTCGCGCCGAACTACTTTGACTGGTTGCCAAGGTGGAGTTAGCATTTGTAGGATATCTGGCCTTTCATGAAATTGCCAAACTACTTCTATTGGGGCATTAATCACAGATGAATGGTTGAAGTGCAGCATGAACAGCAAAACCTAAAACTCATACCAATTGAAAAAAATGATGGCGACAGATGGTATTGATACACCCAAGAGACACAAAGCGATTCTAAATCTAAAACTGTATCAGCCTTCGTCGTATTCGGTATCTATTTCAATATCTAGAGTATCTTCATCAATCCGCACATACAAAATATTGGGGTTACAGCAAACTTGACAGTCTTCAACATAAGATTGTTGTCCCCCAGCACTCAAGTCTATAAAGGTTAAGTTTGGTTCGCCACAAAAGGCACAGTAATACTCAGCAGTTGTTTGCATTCAATTTTTGACTATGAATTTAAGGGTTGCAATTCTTTGGGGGCTGAACGGAAATGACTGGTAGCCTCATCCAAGTGCTTTAGTAGTGTAGACTGCGGTAGCGGCCCTTGCAAGTGGCTCCAAGGCAAGACTTGAGTTGTTGACCAATTATTATGAACGTAGAAATCTAAATCGGGGATTTGTCCTTTAAGTTGCTTGAAGGCGCGTTTGTAACTACCCAAGGAGTCGCCAAAGTCGCGGGTGAGTTCGAGAAGTTGAGATAAGCGGCGATCGCCTCTGGATAACAAAGCCTGTATGATAGACCAGTTATAACTTTCGGGACGAAAATCTATCCCCTGGGGTTTAAGTTGTTTTTGTAAAAGCTGCAACCGTTTTTCTGCTTGACGGTTTACCCCAAACCATTGAAATGGTGTATGGGATTTCGGTACAAAGGTGCTACAACCAAAGCTTAACCGCAGTCCTGGCGCAGCTTTTTTAATACTCCGCATCATCGCTACAGTTGCGTCTAAATCTTCCGCCTCTTCCCCAGGAATACCAACCATCCCGTAGAGTTTCAAGCTGGAGAGTCCGCCAGCTTTGGCATTTATCGCCGCTTGGATAATTTCATCATTTTGCAGCTTTTTGTTGATGATTTGCCGCAGTTGATCTGAACCACTTTCTACAGCAATGGTAAGCGATCGCGTGTCTCGTTTTGCTAAAGTTTGAGCCAACTGCACCGTTACTGTATTAGTTCTGACTGACGCAATACTCAGCCGCACATCATCAAATTTTGGCTGACTAATATAATTTAATAACTCCTCAAACTCTGGATGTTGTGTGACAGAAGCACCCAATAATCCCAAGCGGTTTGTTACTTTTAACCCGCGTTCAATCGCTGGCATTAATGAATCTTCGAGGCTGGCTGTTCTAAATGGTAGTGTTAGATAACTTGCCAAACAAAAGCGGCACATTTCTGGACAACTCCGCACCACTTCCACCATGTAAATATTTTCCCAAGCAGCTTTTTCAGTTACTACCGTTGAAGCTGAGAGAATATTACCGCGATAAGTTTGCTTCTGTACAACTGCCGGAATATCTGAATCAATCGGCTTAATTGATTTTACTGCACCATCAGGTGTTTGATATTCCACCTCATACAAACTTGGAATATAAATCCCCGGTACTTGTGCCAATCTTTTTAACTGAATTTGTCTAGGAGCATGTCTAACTTCTTTGTAAGCTTCAACAAAATCTCCCAGCAGGTTTTCCCCATCTCCTAACAATATAATATCAAAAAAATCAGCAAAAGGCTCAGGATTAGCCGTCAAAACTGGGCCACCACCAAAAATGATAGGGTGCGAATCATTACGCAAATTTGCCAGAATCGGAATATCTAAAGATTCAAGTAAATTTAAAATATTCACATAATCTAATTCCCAAGAAATCGAAAATCCCACAATTTCTGGCTGTCTAGGAAGTTGTTCATGTATATCAGTAAATAGACGACTCACCTGCACATCATCGCGCGTTGCTAAAGTTGCCCAAACTACCTGATAGCCGAGGCTAGTAATACCCACACTATATTCATTCGGAAAGGCAAAAATTAGAGGTATTGCATCAGTATCAGGAGTAGTTTGAGTAAATAAAAGACGTTCAGCAGCAAATACAGATGATGTCATGTGAAAATAATTTTTAATTCGTAATTCGTAATTTTTGAAACTATATTTCAGAGTTAGCGAAAAAATTACACAAAGACTCTGCGTAACTTTGGTATACCTCCGCCAGCCTCTGCGTTGAAAAACCAACTTTCAACCATTTCTTAGTATAACTTAACAAAATATAATTCATCTCCTCTATAGAGAATCAGGCGTTGGAGATTTGAATGAAATTTCCCCTGCTAATTAAGTAAAGTTTTATGAGAAAGAACAAGCGATCGCTAACTCTGCATGTTGTAGTAATGTAGCTTTATCTAAAGCATGAACAATATATTGCGGTGTTTGTGCTAATAAATTTTCAATTCTTTGCCTAGCAGCTGTAACTACCTCTTTCTTTAAGTTACCGTTACTGAGAGCATCAGCAAAATCTCCCGCCATGTAATAAGTACGTTCTAAAGACGATGAATTGATATTGCGCGAGAGGATAAACAAGTCACAACCAGCGTTAAAGGCGCGGGCGACAGTTCCGCTTTGGGTAAACCTATCGGAGATTGCTTTCATATCTAAGTCATCGGAGACAACTACACCCTCAAACCCTAGTTCTTCTCGAAGGATATTCTTCAAAATCCGTTGCGAAATAGTCGCCGGGACATCTGGGTCAATTTGGGGAAATAAAATGTGAGTTGTCATAATTAAGGGAATTTGAGCATCAATCAAAGCTTTAAAAGGTATTAGTTCGCGATCGCGCAAATCTTGTACAGTTAAATTCAGCACTGGTAACTCAAAATGAGAATCTGTACTAGTGTCTCCATGTCCCGGAAAATGCTTGGCGCAGCCTAAAATACCAGACTCTTGCAGCCCTAAATAATATGCCAACGCTCCTTGTGCAGAGGTTTCTGGTGTGTTACCAAATGCACGCGGCCCAATTACCGGGTTATGCGGATTAGAGTAAATATCAGCAGCAGGCGACCAGGATACGTTAATCCCCAGTGATTTCAACTCTTTAGCTGTGGCTTTTGCTACTTCCTTAGCTTGCGATCGCAACAAAGCCGCATAAGGAAATCTCGTAATTGGTAAAGGTGTACGGACTACACGCCCACCTTCATGATCTAAAGTCATGAACATCGAATCGCGTTCTGCATATTCACGAATTTGGTCTATAAGTTCTTGAAAGCTGGCTAACCAAACCTGATAAGGAACGCCATCTATAAAGTTTTTTCCAAAAAATATCACCCCGACTGGTTTTAATTCACTGAGCGCCCGTTTATCATCATCACTCAATTTTGTGCCGGAAATACCGAGAATCAGATGATTTCCGAATAGTTCTAGCTCCCGTGATCCTGGCATAATTTATTACCTATAATTGTTGTTTAAATTTTGAGGCTAGAGAAGAAACGTTTTGATTTTCTCATGATGAGCTAGAAAAAATGTTGATTAATGAAATCATGAGTAAAAAATAGTACATTTTTTGTTTTTAGCCTTTAGCCTCTAGCCCCTAAATCCCTCTTCGCAGAAGTTTTTAGGTAAGCGATCGCACAATCACTGCCAAATGTAACGGTTTGCAACGTATAATGAGAACGGCAAAACCATTAAGAAATATTGAACAACAGTAGGTGTAAATGCGAGTAGCGATCGCTGGCGCTGGTCTAGCAGGACTTTCCTGCGCGAAATATCTTATAGACGCAGGTCACACTCCCATTGTCTTAGAGCGTCGGGACGTATTGGGTGGCCTTGTAGCGGCATGGAAAGACTCTGACGGCGACTGGTACGAAACCGGGTTACACGCCTTCTTTGGGGCATACCCCAATATGCTGCAATTGCTCAAGGAGTTAGGCATTGAAGACCGCCTCCAGTGGAAAGAGCATACACTAATTTTTAATCAACCAGAAAAACCCGGAACACTCTCACGGTTTGATGTTCCCGATATTCCCTCTCCGTTTAACATTATTGCCTCAATTCTTCGCAACAACGATATGTTGACTTGGGAGCAGAAAATTAGGTTCGCTATCGGCCTGCTTCCAGCCATCGTGCGTGGTCAAAAATATGTCGAAGAGATGGACAAGTACAGCTTTGCCGAGTGGTTGAAAAGACAAGGTATTGGGGAAAGAGTAGCCAGTGACGTATTTATTGCTGCTTCTAAAGCGCTCACCTTTATTAACCCCGATGAAGTATCATCCACAATTTTATTAACAGCCCTAAATCGCTTTTTACAAGAGCGATATGGCTCCAAAATCGCCTTTTTGGATGGTTCACCCACCGAAAGATTGTGTCAACCAATCGTTGATTACATTACCGCAGGTGGTGGCCAAGTCCGACTAAATGCACCCCTCAAACAAATTGTCCTCAACACCGATGGGACAGTCAAAGAATTTTTGTTGCGCGGGTTAAATGGCGAACCAGATGAAGTTGTGACGGCAGACTTTTACGTATCAGCCATGTCAGTTGATGCTTTAAAAGTTATGTTGCCAGAACCTTGGCAGCAAATAGAGTGCTTCCAAAAGCTAGAAGGCTTAGAAGGTGTGCCGGTAATTAACCTCCATCTCTGGTTTGATCGAAAATTAACAGATATTGATCAACTACTTTTTTCGCGATCGCCCCTCCTCAGCGTTTATGCTGATATGAGCAACACTTGTCGGGAATATGCTAACCCAGATCGCTCAATGCTGGAATTAGTTCTGGCTCCTGCTAAAGATTGGATTAGCAAATCTGACGAGGAAATTGTTGCTGCAACTATGACTGAGTTGGAAAAACTCTTACCCGAACACTTTGGGAAAGATAATCCAGCCAAACTGTTGAAATCTCATGTAGTGAAAACGCCGCGTTCAGTTTACAAAGCGACTCCTGGTCGCCAACAGTACCGTCCTCCCCAAAAAACTCCCATAGCCAATTTCTTTCTTAGCGGGAGTTACACCATGCAACGCTATTTAGGCAGTATGGAAGGGGCCGTACTTTCTGGTAAGCTAACAGCGCAGGCGATTTGTGAATCGCTGCCAGAGGCCAGTGCCTCAAACCTACAAACGCTAACCCGAACGCCTGCAACGAATGCTGCAACTGCCTGATTCCCCCCCGCGCATGAAAACGCTGGTCTCTGTAGACGAGTCATACAAACTTTGTCGGCAACTTATCGCCAAGTACTCCGCAACTTTCTACCTGAGTACTTTGCTTTTGAGTAAAGAAAAACGCCCTGCTGTTTGGGCTATTTATGCTTGGTGTCGCCGTACAGATGAACTAGTGGATGGCCCTGCATCTGCTCTTACCACACCAGAAACCCTAGATCAATGGGAGCAGCAGCTAGAATCAATTTTTGCTGGACACCCAGTCGAAAATTATGATGTAGCTTTGGTTGATACAGTGCAACGCTTTCCAATGGATATTCAGCCCTTTCGGGACATGATTGCTGGACAGAGAATGGACTTGTACCGCAGTCGCTACGAAACTTTTGAGGAGCTATACCTTTACTGTTACCGGGTGGCTGGTACTGTCGGCTTGATGTCAACTGCAATCATGGGGTTGGATAACACCAGCACTACAGCACCGTGGAACCGCGAACAACCCTCTTATATTCCCACTCAAGAAGAAATTGCTCTAGGAATTGCTAAACAACTGACCAACATCTTAAGAGATGTGGGAGAAGATGCAAGGCGGGGGCGAATTTATCTTCCGTTAGAAGACTTGGCAAGATTTAATTACACCGAGCAAGACCTGTTGAAAGGTGTCATAGATGACCGCTGGCGTTCTCTCATGCGCTTTCAAATTGCACGGGCAGAACAATTTTATCGCAAGGCAGAAAGAGGTATTGCTTATCTATCTCCTGATGCGCGTTTACCCGTTTGGGCAGCATTAATGCACTACAGTGGCATTTTAAATGTCATTGAACGCAACGATTATGACGTGTTCAATCAGCGAGCCTACGTCCCCCAGTGGCGAAAGTTATCTACTTTACCCGTGGCATGGATGCGATCGCAAGTACTTTAGTCCACAGTCAATAGTCCATAGTCAAAATCTAATAACTATTGACTATTGACCATTGACTAAAAATTGTTTGACTTTCTCTAAAAAACTGCTATCATTAATATTCGTGACCCTGGAGAGGTGGCTGAGTGGTCGAAAGCGGCAGATTGCTAATCTGTTGTACGGCAGGCAACTCCGTACCGAGGGTTCGAATCCCTCCCTCTCCGTTTTTCGGCAGTATGTAGCACTCAGTACTGCATAGTATTAAACAAATATTAATATTAATGTCAGCATTAACACAGATACTCCTGATGGTAGATGTTATTATTTAACATTTGGAGTCTGTTAAGATCAAGCTAACCTGAAACATAGTTTGAAACTTGCTTTCAGACTCCTGCATATCAGAGGAGTGAAAGTAAATTATGCCAAGAATTACTACTGCCCTAGCCTTGAGTGTAGCTACCATAGCCACAGGCTTTTTGATGGCAGCTTGCGATAATGCCAATACCAGCAATACCACCAGTACTACTTCCCCAAGCGCTAACTCAACCAGTACAACCAGCAGTACTGATGGGTTAAAAATTGGGACGCTACTACCAACAACAGGTGATTTAGCTTCCATTGGTCAGCAGATGGTAGGTTCTGTGCCTTTACTAGTGGATACCGTCAATGCTTGTGGAGGAGTCAATGGCAAAAACGTCACACTCGTACAAGTAGACGACCAAACCGACCCCAAAGCCGGTGCAGCTGGAATGACAAAACTGGCAACTCTAGATAAAGTTGCAGGTGTAGTCGGTTCCTTTGCTAGTAGTGTTTCCACAGCAGCGGTTTCTGTTGCTGTACCAAATAAAGTCATGATAGTGTCTCCTGGTAGTACCAGTCCTGTATTTACAGATAAAGCGAAAAAAGGCGACTTTAAAGGATTTTGGGCGCGGACTGCACCCCCGGATACTTACCAAGCGCTGGCATTAGCGCAATTAGCTAACAAAAAAGGTTTTAAACGCGTTTCCACAGTCGTAATTAATAACGATTACGGTGTGGGTTTTGAAAAGGCATTTGTCGAAACTTTTGAAAAATTAGGTGGCACAGTGGTTAATAAAAATAACCCAGTGCGTTACGACCCCAAAGCCCAAACCTTTGACACCGAAGCGGCGGCGGCGTTTGCTGGTAAGCCAGATGCAGTAGTCGCTGTACTTTATGCAGAGACAGGTAGTCTACTCTTAAAAGCAGCCTATCAACAAGGTTTGACCAAGGGAGTCCAAGTTCTGCTGACAGATGGCGTGAAATCACCTACCTTCCCAGAACAAGTAGGTAAAGGGAGCGATGGCAAATTTATCTTAACTGGAGCGCTAGGTACAGTACCAGGTTCCGATGGCAAAGCCTTAGAAGCTTTTAACAAATTGTGGAAAGAGAAAAAAGGTGGTTCACCGGGAGAATACGCACCCCAAGCCTGGGATGCAGCTGCATTGTTAGTCTTAGCAGCACAAGCCGCTAAAGACAACACAGGTGTGGGTATTTCCAGTAAAATTCGGGAAGTTGCGGCTGGCTCAGGTACAGAAGTTACTGATGTTTGTGAAGGCTTAAAGCTACTCAAAGAAGGTAAAACGATTAACTACCAAGGTGCTAGTGGCAACGTAGATGTTGATGCTAACGGTGATGTCCTTGGTGTTTATGACGTTTGGACTGTAGGAGATGACGGCAAAATTAGCGTGATAGATAAAGTTACACCTAAATAGTGATGAAAAAGGCAAAAGAATTTTTTCTTTTGCCTTTTGCGCAACGAAGAGAGGCTTTGATTCTTGCTCCTTCCCTTGTAGGGAAGGGGCTGGGGGTTAGGTTTGAGATAAAGTTGCACACGGCGTTAAATTAATTTTGAGGGAGTGGGGAAAACTTTACAGATTGCTAATGGCTTCTGCAACTAGTTTTGAGACCAAAGGTAGAATATCGCGGTTGGTAGCATTGGCTTTACCTTCAGTAAAAACTACTAGCAAATAAGGAGGCTTATCAGGTATTTCAATATACGCTGCATCGTGACGTACTTGACTTGTCCAACCTGCTTTTGACCAAATTTGCGCGTTTTGCGGTAAACCACCACCGATAAAACCTGTAATTTGGTCTTCTTCAACATCTTTAGGTAAATCTTCGGGGTTGGTACTGCGCTTGAGTAGATTCATCATAGCTTGCGATCGCCCACTCGAAACTGCGACCCCACCCACGATACTATGTACCACACGAGCGATCGCATTTGTCGTCAACATATTGCGATTCTCAAACATCTCCCCATAAAATGCCCTTTCCCGTCCATAAGGGCCATCACCCCAAGTTTTTTGGCAAACATTAATTGTCTCCATTTCCTCCCAACCCAAGGATTGGTAGTAGCGGTTAATAATATGACGTTGTTGCTTCCAAGTTTCAAAAGGCCCTGGTGATAACTCTGGCCCTGAAGTAGTCCCAGTCAAAATATCTACAACTAAACTGGTCGCATCATTACTAGAATCAATTATCATATCGCCCAAGGCTCTCTCCAATTCCTTCGAGGTTTGGATCATGCCTTTTTCTAGCCATTCATTTACTGCAACCAAGTAAAATAACTTAACCACACTCGCGGGGTAAATCCGTTCCACACCGCGATAAGTAAAACCACGGACTGGGTGATGCCAAAAGGCATCAGGAGTTAAAGCGCCACCAGTATTTACGAGTACTGGCGGATCGTAGACAACCCAAGTCAAAGCAATTTGATTTTGGGCTAATGTCGGAAATGTTGCCCAAGTTGCCTCTAAAATGCCATTACCCAAATTTTCCAGTTGTTCGTCTTTTCTAAAGAAAACCATCGAATAATGCTCTCTAATTCAGAATCCCAAATCTTCAATTTGACCGCATCTGAATACCAGTGTCTCGCAAACCTCAACTTATACGATTCTCCAGAATGTACGGGCTTGGCAACTCAAGCTGCTGCTGGGCGACATTTACAGGTAACATCAAATCATCAGGATACAGCGGTTGAGGTGTATTTATGTGAGGATGATTATCCAGGCTGGGTGTCTTTTGCTGATTTAGGTTTATTACAACCTGCTACTGTATATTATCAAGCTGCAACATTGGCGGAAACTGAAATTAAAAAACTACTTCCCAAAGTGATTGCTTTTGCTCAAAAAGCTATGGAACAACCTAATGAGTATCTTTGGGGTGGGACAGTGGGGCCAAATTATGACTGTTCTGGCTTGATGCAGGCGGCGTTTGTCTCGGTGGGGATTTGGCTACCAAGAGATGCTTATCAACAAGAAGCCTTTGTTCAACCAATCCAGTTGTCAGAATTAGTACTAGGAGATTTAGTATTTTTCGGCACACCAGAAAAAGCGACTCATGTCGGGCTTTATTTGGGTGATGGTGCTTATATTCATAGTTCAGGAAAGGCACAAGGACGGAATGGAATTGGGATTGATGTTCTCTCGGAACAGGGAGATGCGGTGAGTCGGTCATATTATCAGCAACTACGCGGTGCTGGCAGAGTTGTGAAAAGTTACGAACCAAAGAGGATTTGAGGACGCGGAGAGTTATGAGGAGTGGATTGATTCCAGAGAGAATGAGTGAGGAAAATCAGGCGATTTCCGCAAATGTACCAGCAGTATCGGTAGTAGTGCCGGTGCGTGACGAAGTGGAAAGTTTACCACATTTATTAGAGGCGATCGCATCTACTTTATCTAATAGTCAAATTAGTTATGAAATTATCTGTGTGGATGATGGTTCCACAGATGGTTCGGCGGAATTTCTCAAAGCACAAGCGCAAAGTCGCAGTGATTTAAAGGCGGTAATTCTGCGACGCAATTACGGACAAACCGCAGCTATGTCTGCTGGGTTTAACTATGCGGTGGGTAAAGCCGTTGTCACTTTAGATGCTGACTTGCAAAATGATCCGGCTGATATCCCGATGCTATTGGCAAAGTTGGATGAAGGTTACGATTTGGTTAGCGGTTGGCGGCAAAAACGCCAAGATGGGGCGGTGAATCGCTTACTTCCTTCTAAAATCGCTAACTGGCTGATTCGGCGCACTACTAGCGTTTATATTCATGACTACGGCTGTTCCCTCAAAGCCTATCGCTCAGAATTAGTGGCAGATATGCACCTCTATGGGGAATTGCACCGCTTTTTGCCAGCCCTGGCTTATATTGAAGGCGCAAGAATTACAGAAATGCCTGTACGTCACCACGCGAGGCGATTTGGTCGGAGTAAATACGGCATCTCGCGGACTTTTCGGGTGTTAATGGATTTATTAACTATTTTGTTTATGAAAAAGTTCCTCACCCGCCCGATGCACGTTTTTGGGTTGTTGGGCTTGATTTCGATGGCTTTGGGTGTGGGGATAGGAATTTATTTGACTTTCGTCAAGTTTGCATTGGGTGAAATGATTGGTAATCGTCCGTTGCTAATTTTGGCAGTTTTATTATTAGTAACTGGTGTACAACTATTTTGCTTTGGTTTGTTGGCAGAGTTGTTGATGCGTACTTACCATGAATCTCAAGGACGACCTATCTATCGAGTGCGGGAAGTAGTTGAAAATAAAAATAACCCAACTTGATGTAATTCGTAATTAACATTAGTAGTAGGTTTTTCTTTTTGCCTTTTGACTTATTATGTTAGCCTCCCCCAACTACATCTCACCCGAAGAATATCTGCAAATGGAGGAAACAAGCTCCATTAAACATGAATATATCGACGGCTACATTTACGCAATGGCTGGAGCAAGTGACCCTCATGTTACCGTTGCTCTCAATCTTGCCGTACTTTTGCGAAATCATGTGCGCGGTTCTGGTTGCCGGGTTTACATAGCTGATATGAAAGCTCGAATTGAATCTTTGAATCGATACTACTATCCTGATGTGATGGTAACTTGCGATTCAAGAGACCAAGAAACACCTGTATATAAAAGATTTCCCTGTTTAATTGTTGAAGTTTTATCTGACTCTACTGAAGCTTTCGACCGAGGGGATAAATTCGCGGATTATCAAGCAATAGAAACTTTAAAAGAATACGTTTTAATTAATACAAAACGCCAGCGAATTGAATGTTTTCGGCTTAATGATGATGGTTTTTGGGTTCTACAAACATACACATCCCAAGACAAAACTTTTCGACTCAATAGTATTAATTTTGAGGCGAAAATGGCAGAACTTTACGAAGATGTAGTATTTGAATATCGCTAAGTAAAATTAATGCTGTACCTCTGCTTTTATCCTCTCATACTTGCTTCAATTTGCTTTAATAACTGGTTGGATACGGGTAGTAGTGGCAAAAAATATTAACTAACGTAAAAATATTAGAGCAATTATAGTTAGTGTTCTTTGCATCTCCCTTGAAAGCTTTTAATACATTTGATACTGACCTGCGGCGAAACCTGCTGATTTTATTTGCGGCAGGTTTGTTATTCTGGTCAAGCACGGCTGCTTTTTTACCGACGCTACCGCTATACATTCAAGATGTGGGTGGTAGTAAGCAAGAAATTGGCATAGTTATGGGTGGCTTTGCCATTGGGTTATTGCTATTTCGTCCGATGCTGGGCAAACTAGCAGATAAACGGGGACGTAAACTTGTTTTATTAATTGGGACAGCAGTAGCTGCGATCGCACCTTTTGGCTATTTAGTCTTTACATCCATCCCCTTATTATTCTGGCTGCGGATTTTTCACGGAATTAGCATTGCAGCTTTTACTACTGGTTACACTGCTTTGGTAGCTGATTTAGCGCCTGTGTCCATTCGTGGAGAAATTATTAGTTATATGAGTTTAACGGCTCCCATTGGTTTAGCTGTGGGGCCAGCAATTGGTGGATATTTACAAGAAACTTCTGGCTACTCACGTTTATTTTTGTTTACCGCCACAATCGCTTTCATTGGACTATTGTGTGCATCACAAGTTATTAACCGACATTCCGCAGGTAAGTGAAGAG
>NZ_DF978447.1:58266-69910 GCF_002897135.1 Nostoc cycadae WK-1
TGACCTGATAGACCTGCGGAATGTAGGATTAACCCACCATTAAATTCACAACACCAATCGGAACGCCAAAACAGTAATTTTTGGCAAATCTTGGCTAGTCCAAGGGTGAGAGTTCCTGCATTGGTGATGTTACTCGTGGGTACATCTGTTGGTGCTGTGCATATCTTTGTGTCGTTATTTATTAAATCTACTGAAGTAAGTTTCAATGGTGGCTGGTTTTTCACCGTTTCCGCCATTTCTAGTTTTACAATCAGGGTGTTTGCTGGTCGAGCCAGCGATCGCTTCGGTCGAGGTTTGTTTATTACCTTTGGGATTGCGGCTTATACTTTGGCTTGTGTATTACTATGGCAGGCTAACAGCACCAATGCTTTTTTAATCTCTGCGATCGCGGAAGGCTGCGGTGGTGGCACAATGATTTCTATGATTACAACAATGATGGCAGACCGTTCACTACCCCAAGAACGTGGACAAATATTTGCTATTTGTATGGCTGGATTTGATTTGGGAATTGCGATCGCTGCGCCTATATTTGGCTATGTCAGTGAGTTTGTCGGATACCGCAATATGTTTGCTTACAGTGCCACCTTAACTTTTTTAGCACTACTAATTTTCCTCACCCTATCCAACAAAAGTCTTACTAATTCCTTACGTTTTGCTCTGGGTCGTGGTGAAGATGCCTTTTCGTTGAATAATATTAATTAGCAAAACAAAAGGCAAAAGTACGTATAACTTTTGCCTTATCAAACGGGCGAGGAGGGATTCGAACCCCCGACACCGTGGTCCGTAGCCACGTGCTCTAGTCCACTGAGCTACACGCCCCTGCCAGAAAAATATATTAGCACTATATTCCCAAACGATGCAAGACTATTCTCCAAAAAATTTTTCTGCCGAGTTAACCCATCTAGATTCCCAAGGGCAAGCACAGATGGTAGATGTTTCTGGCAAAGCGTCCACAGTCCGCCAAGCTGTGGCTGTGGCGAGAGTGCGGATGCTGCCAGAAACTTTAAATGCTATTCAGGCTGGCAATACTCCTAAAGGTGATGTGTTAGCCACGGCGAGGATAGCAGGGATTATGGCTGCCAAACAAACAGCGAATTTAATTCCCTTGTGTCATCCCCTACCATTGCAAAAAGTTGCTGTGGAAATTACCCCCGATTCCCAATTACCTGGTTATCACATCCAAGCTACCGTTAAAACCAACGCTGAAACTGGTGTGGAAATGGAAGCTTTAACCGCCGTTTCTGTAGCAGCGTTGACTTTATACGATATGGCGAAAGCCTTAGAAAAGTCGATTCAAATTGAATCGATTCATTTAATTAGTAAAACTGGTGGGAAATCAGGAGATTACTCCGCATCAGAACTATAGGCTATTCAATCTCACCTATAGCTTTGTTAACATCGGTGGGATTGTCAAATTCTTCGTCATCTGGCAACTGCTCTAATAATGATAGAACCTTGCGATCTGCTCCTTGTTTTTGAGCGTGTTTAACTAATTTTTCTTTACTTGCGGGATAGTCAATTCCCTTTAAGTTTTTTTGAATCTCCACTGGGTTTGCTTTAGCCATTTTTGCCACCTATATCTTATTGGTTATTACCATGTTCACAAGTGGAGATATGGCATTCCTCTATCAAATAGAAGAATCATTTATCACAAAAATAAATTTAAATATCACTCAAATGATTGATGTATTTAGCAGAATACTTTATATTTATTATTATGGACATTATTTTGTATTTATAACTACTGTTTTAGAAAAATATTATTTAGATATGCAATTCTTTTAAATGAATAAATGAGATATTTTTGAGTAGATTTAATGAATATCACCAAAGCCTTAATTATAAATAAATAATTTTTTTTGATACTAAAATTTACTTATATTTTATGATTAGTCAAAGAATTTGCTAGTTATCAAAAAATTGCTATATAGCGGTTCTCAAGCACATAAAATATACTCCACCCGCGCTGTCGCGCACCCTCACGCCACTTGTCAAAGGGAGAGGTAATTTTTACCGCACCGGAGTTAGAAACGCCATAAAAGCTTAGGATGAAAATATCAAGCTGAAATTTATCAGCCAAGGGGTATTAAAGCTATGTCCCCTCCAGAACTAGATATCTTAGAAGCTCGGCGTGTATATAGATCTACTGGTGCGATTCCGGCTCAGATGTTGCGCTCAACTGTCTATCGTGCTTGGGAGCGATCGCATTTACAAGGCGCGAACCCTCAAGCTCTGCAAGCCGAAAAGCTATCCAGCCTAGCTACAGAGCGATTGATCGAGCAGAAGCGGACTTTGATTCAAATTGCTGCTCCTTATATCCGAATGCTCTCACAAGCAGCTGGGACAGATCGTCATGCAGTTATGTTAGGCGATAGTGAAGCGATCGTGCTGGATGTAGTGGGTGACAAACAGACTGTACATGGGCCAGAACCTTTTCCTGGCCCTGGTTCTTTGTTATCGGAGGCTGTAGCTGGTGCTAATGGTATCGGTACACCATTAGCAGAAGCAGATTATATAGAAATTATTAGTGCAGAGCATTTCATTGATGGGTTCCATCCGTTTACATGTCAGGGAATTCCCCTACGTGATGATAAACAGAACATTATCGGAGTTTTGAGTATCTCTTTACGACGCGCAGATGCTAGAGAACGCCTGAAAGAAATATTGCTGTGTGCTTCTCACGGAGTTGAAGCAGAATTATTAATTGCTAACTTAGAAAAAGATGTGCGTCGGGTTTTAGAGTCCAATCCCAATGAATATCAACCACTAGAAGAATTACGTCAAGATATTGTCCAAGCACATCAGGCTGCACGTTTAAAATTAGAAATCGTTTCGCGGATGGTAGCAGTTAACCGTTTAGATTACGCGATACAATTGCTGCGTCAGGCTGAACAATCAATTCAAATATTTCGTCGTCGTGCGGAAATTTGGCGCAATTTAGCATCCTTCGAGATTGGCACACTCCAACCTGTGTCATTGACTGATAATATATCCGATTTAGTGGATCTTCTCTCGACAGAAGCTGTGATTCGTCAGGTACAAGTAGTTACTGACTGGTACGAACCAATCATAGTAGTTGCTGATCCGAGGAGTCTTTTACGCCAGTTGCTGCGTTATTTTCTCCAAGCTCTTGATCATGCAGGTAAAGGTGGAACAGTCAAAGTAGTAGTAAAGGAAATTCCTAATTCTGAGTTAGCGCAAATTAGTTTCATCGCGAATTCAGTCTTGAATATCTCTCAATCAACACCGACTTCACAGGTTTTTTATCTACCAATCAAAAGCATTAAAGATGAACAGTAATCATTCAGGGAAGCGCAAAATACTAATTGCAGACGATGACGATGATAGTCGAGCGATGCTGAGTTTTCTTTTAGAAGAGGAAGGTTGGGAAGTCAGGGAAGCAAAGAATGGTGAAGAAGCTCTAGAAATCGTGATCAAAGAGCAGCCAGATTTATTAATTTTAGATAATAGAATGCCAAAACTCACAGGAGTTGAAGTATACAAGCACCTCCAAGCACAAGAGATAAAAATAGCCGTCGTGTTAGCCACAGCACATGGTTATCTAGACGAATTAGCTTCTTCCTTGGGAATTGCTCATTTTATTTCTAAACCCTATGACATTCCAGAGTTATTAAAAACTATTGAGTCTGCTTACAAAAATTCTTAAAGTTAAAGTTGCGGCTTGGCATTCTTCCCAGACGATAGCAAGTACACTCCCAAACAATTTAAAATAATCAAGTGTATTGAAATTTGTAACAAATATTTATGCCTCCTCGTTGGCCTCGCAAACCCGATCGCAGCGACCCCGAATTTCGCAGATTAGATGACCGAATGAATTTTGCTGTCCATGTCGCTGTGGCTGCCACAATTAATTCTGGACTCTGGTTTTTTCATATTTTGAAAACAACAGATTGGCAATGGCTACCGTTATTGACCACAGGCTGGGGAATAGTTTTGTTGGTGCATTTAGTTTATATTGCGGCGATCGCCAACTATTCATCTACACCGCCTAAATCCACCTGAAGATGGACAATTCATGCTAGGGCTTATGTAACCTGCGGGAGTAGAGTTAGCTTGATTAATTGAGCGATAATGATTATATAGGCTGAAATCTAGCACTCTCTCGTAATATAGGGTGATTTTTATGGCTAAGACTAACACCGCAGAATTACTAGAAGCCCTAGCATCGGAAATTGGCGAAAATGTCTATATAGATATTGCCAAGTGGCATCTTTATTTATCTGATGCCAAATTGCATACCGTTGTCGCCGAGCAGTTATATCCTTTAATTACTTCTAACGCAGTCAATGAAGACCGCGTAACTAAAGTGTTGGAATCTATACCCGTAAAAATAGGCGGCGGGAGAAGAGAACTACCCTTAATTGATTTACTTCCCCTGCAATGTCAGGTGAATATTGTAGATATTTTAGAAAAATATCAGCGCGAAATCTAATTTTTGGACTTTAATTGTTCCATAGTTTTTCTTTTAACACCCCTACTTTTAGGAGGTGACAGATATGAATGCCTATAAATTTCATGATGAATATACTCTAGCGGAAACAGCCGATAAGCTAGGAAAAAAAGCCTTAGAGTTACATCTTATACCTAGCTTTGTGGTGCGTTATTTTCCCGATAGCAGACAATACTATATACCTAACGAACAAGAATCTCAACCGCTGACACCAGAACAAGCATATATGCACTTGAAAAAATTAGTTGAAGCTTCTGGTAAATAATTTTGCACTGGGTAATTTACATCTACTTACAGAGGTTAATTATGTTGCTACAAATCAAAGATACTAGCGATTTAGTCAAAATTACTGATATTCAGGAATTAATCGACCCGAATGTGAATATTGTGCATGGAAAAGACCAAACAGGTCAAGAAGAACAAGATAACGATTCTTTTTCTAAAGAAAATCTCGTTTTTCCTTCCGGTGAAAGTTTACCACGCTGTTGGTTAGATGCTAACTATCGGGAGTAAAAGCGGCTCAATTTATCGGTGTGCCAACCTGGGGGAAGTTGAGTTGTTTAACTTCCACCGATGAAAATTTATAGGCGATGGTATTGCTATTGATGCAGCGTAGGCGTAGCCCGTCGTTCACGGAGCGTCTCGTAGAGAAGACATCGCTACAATTGTCGTGTTATATATCCTCAAAATCGGCATCAACGTTTTCTGCAAATATACAGAACCAGAAAATAACCCATAAAAAAACGCAAAGGCGAACCTCTGCGTTTTTTAGTGAAACAATCTTAAATTAGCTGCTGAATACTTCCACCGGTAAGCGACTAAACGCCAAGCGTTCATTCTGCACATCGACAAAGATGGTGTCGCCGTCGTGAAATTCACCTCGCAGGATGGCTTTGGCAATTTGCGTTTCTAACTCGCGTTGAATTGCGCGTTTGAGTGGACGTGCGCCAAATACGGGGTCATAACCGACTTCTGCTAAGAAATCAAGCGCAGCATCGGAGAGTTTGAGAGATATTTTGCGATCGCTCAATCTTTCTCTTAATTTACCGACTTGCAACTGTACAATATGCCGCAGTTCTTTTTTATCTAAACTGTGGAAGATGATCAACTCATCAATGCGGTTGAGGAATTCTGGACGGAAACTATTCCGCATCGCTTCCATGACTCGATGACGCATTTCGTCATAACGAGCGTTATCTCCAGCAATATCAAGAATGAACTGGGAACCGATGTTGCTGGTCATGATAATAATTGAATTCTTGAAGTCTACAGTATGACCTTGGGCATCGGTGACGCGTCCATCATCGAGAATTTGCAGGAAGATATTAAATACATCAGGATGTGCTTTCTCAATTTCGTCGAACAAAATTACTGAGTATGGACGACGACGAATCGCTTCCGTGAGTTGTCCGCCTTCTTCATAACCGACATATCCAGGAGGCGCACCAATTAAGCGAGACACGGCGTGTTTTTCCATGTACTCAGACATATCAATTCGCACCAGTGCTTCTTCGGTGTCGAACATATATCCCGCCAAGGCCTTGGCTAACTCGGTTTTACCCACACCTGTAGGGCCAAGGAAAATAAAACTAGCGATGGGACGATTCGGATCAGCCAATCCCGCACGCGATCGCTGAATTGCATCGGCGACTGCTGTCACGGCTTCATCTTGTCCCACTACCCGCTGATGCAGTTCGTCTTCTAAATGCAGTAGTTTTTCTTTCTCCGATTCCACCAACTTACTGATAGGAATCCCTGTCCATTTAGAAATTACTTCCGCAATATCAGATTCGGTGACTTCTTCCCGCAGTAGAGATTTACCGCTTCTTTGGGCGTTAGCTAATTCACTTTCCGCTAATTCTAGTTTGCGATGTAAATCAGTTAAATTCCCATATTTCAATTCTGCGGCGCGGTTGAGATCGTAGTTGCGTTCTGCTTGCTGAATTTCTAAATTCACCCGTTCAATTTCTTTTTTAACAGACTGAATTTTATTGATAATATCTTTTTCAGACTGCCATTGAGTGCTGAGAGTTCTTTGTTCTTCTTTGAAATCAGCAATTTCTTTTTCTAGTCGTCCCAACCGTTCACGAGAAGCTGCATCGCTTTCTTTTTGCAAAGATAGTTTCTCCATTTCTAATTGGAGAATCTTGCGATCAATTTCGTCGAGTTCTTCGGGTTTAGAAGTAATTTCCATCTTCAACCTAGCGGCGGCTTCGTCTACCAAGTCAATGGCTTTATCTGGTAAAAAGCGATCGCTAATATACCGACTCGATAATGTTGCCGCAGCCACCAAAGCACTATCGGAAATCTTCACGCCGTGGTGGTTTTCGTAGCGTTCCCGCAAGCCGCGCAATATGGAAATCGTATCTTCAGCGCTGGGCTGATCGACATAAACTTGCTGGAAGCGTCTTTCTAAAGCGGCATCTTTTTCGATATATTTGCGATACTCATCTAAAGTTGTCGCCCCAATACAACGCAACTCACCCCGCGCCAACATTGGTTTTAACAAGTTACCTGCATCCATCGCCCCTTGGGTTGCACCTGCGCCGACAACGGTATGAATTTCATCAATAAATAAAACTATATTACCGCCAGATTCGGTAACTTCTTTTAAGACTGCTTTCAGGCGTTCTTCAAATTCACCCCTGAATTTTGCGCCCGCAATCAAAGCACCCATATCTAAAGCGATGAGTTTGCGGTCTTTGAGAGATTGGGGAACATCACCAGCGACGATACGTTGGGCGAGTCCTTCCGCGATCGCAGTTTTACCCACCCCAGGTTCCCCAATCAACACTGGGTTATTTTTGGTACGGCGGGAGAGAATCTGCACAGTCCGGCGAATCTCATCATCTCGCCCAATCACCGGATCAAGTTGACCTTTGCGGGCGGCTTCTGTGAGGTCACGTCCATATTTTTCCAGTGCTTCGTATTTACCTTCTGGATTTTGGTCGGTCACTTTCTGGCTCCCACGAATTTGTTTAATAATGTTTTTCAGCTTGCCTTCGTCTAAACCGAATTCTTGGAGTAGACCTTTGCCAAAACGGTCATCTTTGGCATAACCCAGCAATAAATGTTCAATAGAAATATATTCGTCTTTAAAATCTTTGCGATAGTTATCAGCCCTATCTAATAGGGTATCTAAGCTGCGTCCTAAAAACACAGAACTACTTGTACCAGATACCCTTGGCTGACGTTGCAGAAATTGATCAGTGCGATCGCGGATTTTTTGCAGATTCACACCCGCTTTGGTTAGAATACTGCTGGCTAAACCTTCTTGTTCCAGCAAGGCTTTTAGCAGGTGTTCGCTTTCGATTTGTTGTTGGTGATATTGTTTAGCAATCTCCGGCGTGTGGGCGATCGCTTCCCAGGCTTTTTCGGTAAATTGGTTAGGATTAGTAGGTTGCATAGGCCTTTTGAATAACCACTCCAAAGATGAGGCGCAGAAAAAACAAATTCTTATATGGTTATTGTATGAAGCAGAGCGCAACTAACTAGATCGGTCTTCACGTCTTGAGGAAGTAGTATTATTACCTGAAAAATTAACATCTTTCCCAACACACAGAGGCGCAACCTGTAGGGATTGCGTAAACTATTACAATGCTTGATGAAAACCATTATGGCTGACGTGCCGAATATTTGACTTGGTGATCATCAAGCGATCGCGATTATTTTCTAGCGATTACCCACACCGCGTGTACAATCCCTGGGATATACCCCAAAAAAGTCAAAAGGATATTAATCCAAAAATCTTTCCCCAAACCTACTTGTAGAAATACTCCCAACGGTGGGATAAAAATCGCCGCTAAAATTCTAATTAAGTCCATTTCAGCCTCCTGTATCGGTCTATTTATACTCCTCAAAGATAACATTGCCAAAATGTGGTTTATCTGCTTCCTCAACCGCCACTGAGTTTAGCTTTGTAACCTAGTTTGGTGACAATCTCCAAAATCTTTTGCTTGTGTTCGCCTTGAATTTCAATGGTGTCTTCTTTGACTGTCCCACCAGTACCGCATTGAGTTTTCAACTGTTTGACTAAATCTGCTAAAGTTTCCGGCTTGCATTGAAAGCCAGTAATCACGGTGACTGTTTTGCCCTTGCGTCCGGTGCGAGTCGCTTGGATTCTCAGATTTTGTTGTTGCGGCGGGAGTTCTTGAATTGGTCTTTCGGTAGCGGCGGAGTTATCGTTACCGAATTCTTGGTAGACAAACTTTTTATCAGACGAGTTGGATTTAGAAGCAGACATACAAAATTCCGGCAGTGATGAATCCTACTACATCCATTATGGTGTCAGACTTCCGTAATTACGAATTACTAATTACAAATTGCGAATTGCGCTGATTTGCTGGAGAATACCTATAATTAATGAAGTCTTTACTTGTCATCAATATTCTTCCGTGACTACTACTCCCCTTTCTCCAAATTCTTCCACAACTGCTCAGGTTCCCGATACACAAGGACGCTTTGGACGCTTTGGCGGTAAGTACGTCCCGGAAACGCTGATGCCCGCTTTAGCTGAACTAGAAACAGCTTATCAGCAATATCGTAATGCGCCAGAGTTTCAAGCAGAACTTCAACAACTCCTGCGAGATTATGTAGGACGCGCTACACCGTTGTATTTTGCTGAACGTTTGACTGCTCATTATGCCCGACCGGATGGTACGGGGGCGCAGATTTATTTAAAGCGAGAAGATTTAAATCATACAGGCGCACACAAAATTAATAATGCCTTGGGTCAGGTATTATTAGCCAAGCGTATGGGTAAACAGCGAATTATTGCCGAAACTGGTGCTGGACAGCATGGAGTTGCTACAGCCACAGTTTGCGCCCGGTTTGGCTTAGAATGCGTGATTTATATGGGTGTTCATGATATGGAACGCCAAGCTTTAAACGTGTTTAGAATGCGGCTGATGGGGGCAGAAGTCCGTCCGGTGGAGGCGGGTACAGGTACGCTCAAAGATGCCACTTCAGAAGCGATTCGGGATTGGGTGACGAATGTCGAAACAACTCACTACATCCTCGGTTCCGTTGCAGGCCCCCATCCTTACCCGATGATGGTGCGAGATTTTCACGCGGTGATTGGTCAAGAAACTCGCGCCCAAGCTTTAGAAAAGTGGGGCGGTTTACCTGATATTCTCATGGCTTGTGTGGGTGGCGGTTCCAATGCAATGGGGCTGTTTTATGAATTCGTCAATGAGCCATCTGTGCGGTTAATTGGGGTAGAGGCTGCTGGCGAAGGTGTGAATACAGATAAACATGCCGCCACCTTGACAAAAGGACAAATAGGTGTGTTGCATGGAGCGATGAGCTATCTGCTGCAAGATGAAGATGGACAAGTAACTGAGGCGCACTCAATTAGTGCTGGGTTAGATTATCCTGGTGTAGGGCCAGAACACAGTTATTTAAAAGATATTAATCGGGCAGAATATTATAGTGTGACAGATGCCGAAGCTTTAGCAGCATTCCAAAAACTGTCTCGCTTAGAAGGGATTATTCCAGCATTAGAAACATCCCATGCGATCGCCTATCTCGAAACTCTCTGTCCCCAACTTAGCGGTAGTCCTCGAATTATCATCAACTGTTCTGGACGCGGTGACAAAGATGTGCAAACCGTCGCTAAATTTTTAACTTAGCAAACACTGTCATACGCAACGCCGATAATGTCATTGCGACTGGAACGAAGTGTAGGGAAGCAATCCCAGCGATAGGGGAGATTACTTCCCTATCGTTCGTAATGACAGAGTTACGTTATTTTTGCGTAAGTCCTGAAGTAAATAAATATTTCTCTACCCAGAGAATGATGATGTATGGAAATTTATGAATATGTAAGTTGGTTGGCAATTTTGCAAGGTAGAGCAGCATAAATCCCTAGATGCTGGCTAATAGCCTATTTGTCTAGTTTACATGAGTCCGGTTACATTATCTGGAAGTGTGTTCTTTCAGTGTGTTTAGGGCTACCTATTAATGATTCAGAATAAAATATCCAGTGCTGGTGTAGCAACTCTAGCCTTGATTGGAGGCGTAACCGCTTTTTCTACACCAGTTCAAACTGCTACCTTGCAACAACCTAAAATGTCAGACCATAGCATCCAACTGGCACAATCAACTGTGAATACTGCGACATTAGAACTAGCAGTATTCAACCAAATTAATCAATATCGAGCTTCTCTTGGTCTACCAGCGTTAAGCCGTAATTCAACTATTGACAATCAAGCCAGAATTCACAGTCAAAACATGGCTCAGGGGCGAGTTGCATTTGGTCATGATGGTTTTGGCACAAGAATTCAAGCGATCGCTGTTACTATTCCCTATAGCGCAGCAGCAGAAAATGTAGCTTACAACCAAGGATATAGAGATCCTGCAACCCAAGCCGTGCAAGGTTGGCTGAGAAGTTCAGGACATTTGGCTAATATCAAAGGTAATTACAACCTCACTGGTGTTGGTATGGCGGTAAATAGCAGAGGTGCGGTTTACTTCACCCAAATATTTATCCGCACACGATAGGAAGAAATTCAGTTAAAACTTGCTGAAAAATAGGGTGCGTTACTTAATTTGCGTAACGCACCTTATTTTCGTTGTATATTTCTCAGATACATCGAATCTCTCTTGCTGACTTATAAAGGATTAACGATGGAACCTATTTCTATAATTATTACTGCTTTGAGTGCTGGTGCGATCGCTGCTACTAAAGAAACCGCAGGAGTAGCCGTGAAAGATACCTATCAGGGTTTGAAAGCCTTAATTAAGAAAAAGTTTGAAAGTCAACCAAAAGCACAAATGGTTCTGGAAGAACACGAAACAGATCCTGAAACTTATGAAGCACCACTTAAAAAGAAATTAACTGAAGCTGGTGCTGATCAAGATGCAGCAATTATCCAAGCAGCACAAGCGTTACTTAATCAAGTCAAAGAACAGCCCGGTGGACAGCAGATTATTACCCAAAACATTAGTAATGTCAAATATGCCGCTACTTCTGGTTCTGGTAATGCAAGTATTAGTGGCATCAATGAACAAGGCACATCGAAGGAGGGCTGAGACTGTAACTTAATTAATCAGGGTAGATGTCATGTCTAAGCAAGGCGAGATCCAACAAAGTGTTACAGGGAGTGAATACGCTGCTACCTCAGCGACTGGTAATGCAACTATCACTATAGGACTAGTATTTGATTTTTGAAA
>NZ_DF978448.1:0-67871 GCF_002897135.1 Nostoc cycadae WK-1
TGGCCATCTGGGCTAAAAGTTACACTATTAACTGAATCCTGATGTCCTTTGAATTGATTCAGTTCTATAATTTGGTTGAGAACACTATCCAATGTAAAAATTGGACTAATAGCTGGATATTTTTCTAACGGACGACCATCTTTTACTAGATTTTTTAGTTGCTTCGCATTGTATATTGCTGATACTAGCGTTTCTAATGCAGCAAATTCAAACTGTTTTAAAGTATTTGGGCCAGATTGTTCTAGTTCAATTCCTTTTTGTGATTCTTGTTGCGCTGCTTGTGTCAATTTTATGTCTTGCTGTATTTTTGTTAGTTTTCTTTGTAGTTGTTGCAGAGCGTTATCAACTTCTCTAACTTTAGCTTGTAAAGCTGCTAATTCTGCCTGTGTAGATTGCACTTTTTCTTGAGCAATTTCTATACTATTTTTTATGTTATATTCTTGTTCTGTATCTTGTGTTTCTTGTTGAGCATCAATTAAATTTTTTATTGCTATTTGGTTTTCTAATTTTACAGTCTGCAAGTTTATATCTATATCTTGTTTTCTTTCTATTAAATCTTCTTTTTTCTTTTCTAATAAAATCTTATTTTTTTGTAACTCTTTTCCTTTCTTTAAGTTTGCATAAACCTTACTTTGTGTTTGTTCTTTTTGTTTATTAAATGATTGTAAAACTTGTTTAGTATGTTGCGATTGTTGAAATAAAGTAGAAGCATATCCAATTGTTACTGTTAATAAAGCTATTGACAGTCCAGAACTCAGGAACAAGCGATTCTGTCCTTGCTTAATTTTCTTATCAGCTTCCTTTTGAGCATAAGCCAATATTTTATTTTTTTGTTCAACTCGTTTTAATTCTTCTTCTGTCAATTGCCGCTGTTCTCTTTCTTTTGCCAGTTCTGTTAATATTTCATTATCTTTGTACTGACGAATAAAAATTACAAGATAATCATGCACTAATTGATAACGGTCAGTTGGTGATTCTGGCAACAATAAGACTAATCCAGATTTAACAAAAATATCCAATATCAAATCTAACTCATCAGCTTTTGCAGCCATTCCCTGTACTAACTCAGCACGAGTTTTGAGTGGGCGTGTTCCATTCTCATCTGTAAGTAAATATAAAACTAATCTGGCTGCTTGTTCATTTTCAACACCACAATCTCTAATTACATCTTCTAAAAATCGCTCAACTAGTTTCTCTTTAGTTCCAATTTGCCGATACTTTTCTAAAGTAGTAATACGCTCAGTTTGCAACTGAGTACCAACAATTTGCAATTCGATTGGGCGTACCTCTCCCAATTCTCTAGCTAAATCACAAACTAATTCTTCGATTAGTATAGGCTCTAAATAAAACTGTGTTCTTTTTGTTAAACTTTGAATAACTGCTTTTGTATCATCCGGTGAAAAATTCCCCAAATAATAACGAATACTTTTATCTAGAATATTATTATTAATAATGCCTAAATTAAACAGGCGCTCTAACTCTAATAGATGATGTAAATAATCTTCCCGTAAAGACAGTACAACTTTAACAAACGGTATATCCAAACAAACCCGCAAAAACTCATAAAACTCACGCCGTTGTGCTTTATCTTGGTAAACAAAGAAAAACTCTTCAAACTGGTCAAAAATTAAAACTGTTAATAGATTCCGGTCAACATTATTATGCAACTGTGATTGAATTGCTGTCGCTGAATCAAGATTCACAGTTAATTTCTTTTCTCTAATCGCCTCAAATTCTTCACTCAACCGCCGCCCTAAAACAGCTACCCAATCTGTATAAACCCGTATTAAAATTGGCAAAGCATCCCGTTCACCTATAGATTGCTGTTGCAAAGCTGGAATTAACCCCGCCTGTAAAATTGAACTTTTACCTACACCCGATTGACCATGAATTATGGTTAATTTATGCTGATTTTCACTAATTCTAATTCGTAATCTGTTAACATCGATTTCTCGCCCAGAAGCAGCAATTTCTTGAGCAATTGCCCCAGTATTATCTAATTGACTTAACCCCTTAGATTCCTTTCCTATAAGGGAAGAGGGAATATTTAAAGCCTCTCTCTTTACAAGGGATAAGTGTGGAGAGGGGTCTTTTATAACTTGTGCAATGTAAGGATTAATCACCTTTCTCTGCGGATTTAAATAAGAAGCCCCAACAAAAGCCCTAAACCCATATTGTTGCTCAATTTGTAATTGTTCTAACTTAAAATTAAAAGCTTTAAGATATTCACCTTGCTCAAAATATAGTGAGCGTAACTTGTCTAAAATAGATATATATAACTGCGGATTGTATTGATGATTAATTGATTCTTTAGCAGATTCTAGACTACGAAGAGCTGCTGACATTTCACCGCAGCTGTACCTTGATATTCCTAGAATATAGAGATAATAACTATACTCATATAACTGTAAACTAGGAGTATTAGCTACTATTTGAAAAGATTTTTGTGCTAATTGATTTGCTTCATAGCATTGTGATTTCTCTAAAGCTACTTCTGCCAAAAAAGCATAAATTTGGGCTGTTTTCAACGGTAGGTTATAATTTTTGTAAAATATCAATGCTTTATTAGCGACTATTTCTAGCTCAGACCACTCTTTTAAATTTTGCAGTATTTCACCCAATTTATTAATATACTGCGCGACTAAATTTAAATATTCTCCCTGCTCTAAAATATCCAGTGATTGCTGCAAATATTCTTTAGCTAATTGCCAACAACGTTGACTTTCTGTTTTGTCAATTACTGCTTGACGTTCATAAGCTAAGGCAATATGAGCTAATAATATACCTTGTCGTTCTAAATCTTCACATTGTCGCCAAAAACTAAAACTTTGTTGATAATGTTCAACAGCCGCATTTATTTTGTCAGCCAAATAATTATGCAACCCACGCACATATTCTAAATTAGCTTGTAATGATTGTGCCAAAACTTCGCCACGACTTTGCAAATCTTGAATTGCTTTTTCTAATTCCCAGCAAGTCTGCAAATTAATAATTATTTTACTAGTAAATATTGCCTCAGTCTGTTGCTGAATAAATGCAATTAACTCATGAGTAGAATTTTCAAACTCAATAATAGTTGACCAATTTTCTAAGTCAGTGGCTAGTCTGATAAATTTTTGCAAAACTGAGTCATTCACCCACAGCAATATCGGGAAAGGAAAGTTGCTGCTAAACTCTTCTCTCACCCTATTAGCCGCAGTCAGCATCGTATCAATGTCTTTAACATTCTCTAAGCCAAATACCATTAATGCGGGTGGCTGTATATTTCCTAGTTCTTCAGTTATGCTTGTATACAGCGTTTTTACTGATGCTGGTATAGTAATTTCGTGTATGTTTATAGGAGAAATTTGGTGCAATCTTTGGCTAATACGTCGCCGCAGATCAGCATAATTACACCGCAACAAAATCAGTGAAAATTGACACTGAGAAAGAGTAATTGCTCTAACTAAAGTTTTTAATGAATTCTCGTTATTAAGGGTGAGATTTTCAGTCATTGTCGTGAAAAGCGTGATTGTTGTAAGGGCGAACGTCTTGATCAACGAGATTTTCGTAGGGGCGAATGTCGCGGTAAACATAATGTAGGGGCGAACGGCCGTTCGCCCCTACAGTTGGGGAACAATAAAATTAATTAATATCGATAAGCTGTGAAATATAACCCAGATAAACATTACCGCCAATCCATTCGCTTTAAAGGACATGATTATTCGATTGCGTGTGCTTATTTTATTACCATTTGCACCCACCATCGAGAATGCTTGTTTGGTGATGTAGTGAATGGAGTGATGGAATTAAATGAATTTGGACAATTGGTTGCAGAAGAATGGAATCGTTCATCTAACATACGTCAAGAAATTCAATTAGATGAATGGATTGTAATGCCAAACCATTTTCATGGGATTGTTTTTGTTGAACCTGTTGAATGCCAAAATAGTGATGATTGCACAACAAACTATCCCGTAGGGGCGAACGGCCGTTCGCCCCTAAATTATGGCCGTTCGTCCCTACATTCAGGAAACAGCACAAATGTCATACCCCCAATGAAACAGCGATCTATTTCATCATTGATTGCCTGCCGGATTCAAATCAGCAACAACCAAACAAATCAACATCAACCGCAATACACCTAAAGCCCCAGTATGGTAACGCAATTACTACGATCGCATTATCCGCCATGAAGCAGCCTTATAGGAAATTCGTCAATACGTGCAGACTAATCCTCTATCTTGAAATTTAGATCAATTGCATCCCAATAGTCCTTCCAAATGGTAAATTAATTGCGATCTCCCTTACAACCTAAATTCTCTAGCCTCCGCCAAAATCGGATTAATATCAAACCACGAACCATCTTCATCTCGATATTCAAATACAAACATATTGCGGAGCAGAAGGTCGTATTTTTCATGACCTCTTAGGCTTTTTCCTTGGGCGACTTCCCGTAATACTTCCCATTCATCTGCGGTAATTGCTAAAGTTAGTTCGTTGCAGCGTTTTTTAATTACTCTATTGACACATTCCCAGGAAATTGGCGGGTCTTCTTGTTGCAGACAGCGAAACAATATCATGAGTAAGTTCCGCAAATGACCGCCACTGACTAAGCAAAGTCTTTCTAATGTTTCAGGACTATCAAAAACCTCTGTAATTAAATGCTGGCTTTGTTCCCAACTCACCCCCGGAAATGCCCTCGCCATCACCATTTGTTGCAGTAGTGTAACTCCCTGAGTGAATTTAGTTCCATCTTGAAGTTGTACAGGAACCATTGGTAAAACTTTGGGGTCAACGCCAAAGCGATTTGTCAACCGTCCCAAAGCATTAGAGAAAATCAAAACTAAAGGAATGGTGTAAACGACATGACAACTTAGCTGGTTTAACTGTTCACCGCGTTCGACAAATAAATATTCTGGTTGGTAATAACCCGAAGGTTTTAAGGAATTATCGATGCGGTCAAGGTTATCAACAATAACTACTAGTCCTTTTTTACCTTGCTGCTTGAGTTTTTCTCTTGCAGGTTTAAGGAGTTCTTGATTAATTGACTCTAAAATACTGTTGGTACGCGGTTCTAAATATTGCCGCAATTGACTTCGCAATTTTGGGCTATCTTTAGTTTTGGCAGTTAATTTGGCAATACCTACAGATAGTTCAGCCTGGGCTGACAAATCTAAAGGTGTTTGTAAAAAATCGACAACTTCTGTAAACAGATTTTGAAAATAGCTGGGCTTGATGTTGATTTGGGATTTTTCTAAGCTTTGACTTACTTCTCGTGCGATCGCCAGTAAAATATCCGTAATATCAACATCGGCCACATCTAAACTTTGGCTAGACTCAAAATATACTACATGAAAACCCTGCTGTTCTAACTCTACTTTCAACCGTTGTAATTCTGTCGATTTCCCACAGCCGATATGTCCGGTAAACAACTGACAAGTTGGGTCGTCTGGCGAAAGTACCGCAATTGTCCGCCGCAATTCCTCAATAATTTTGCCACCCCGCACTTTGGCAAAATCAATATAATATTGTCTATCTTCAGCTTTGCTGATCATCAAAGTCTTGCTAGGGTTGCAAGCCTGAGAAAACCTAATTAAATCGAGTTTCATCGCCCAATCATCCGAAATCAGCCTGACGCTACCGCTTATTCTTGTGATTATATGGTTTTATCCGCAGATGTACGCAGACTACTCATACTGAGTTGCAGTCAAAGATAGTTAATAGGGGTGGGAGTGGAGAGTAGGGAGTAGGGAGTAGGGAATAGAAATATTATTTCTGAACGCAACTTAGTATCAAGGTGAAAGCTGTTGTGGTGTGGATATATTGCCATTGATGAAATATTCACCAACTTCAAAAAATAAAGAACGTAGCCTCTGCTGATTAAATTACAGCCAGTTGCGTAACTTTTTATGTACCTGCGCTAAGTACCACATATAATCATCAATCTGATATTTATCGGCAGCCTTGACAATGTACTCTTGAGCTAAATTCAAATTGCTTTGGGATTCATAATATAATCCTAGATAAAGATGACTATAAAATTTACCTTTAATTCCTTCAGATTCTCCAACATTTAAAACTTCTTCTGGTGTACAATTTTCCGCAAACAAATCATATATTAAGCACAGCACTCGTCTGGGGTCATTTTTGACTTTTAATAGATAATTCCGTGCTGTTTGTACACCTTGCCAACGAGCTATACAAAGATATCGCCACACAGTTTCTTCGACATCATTAGCATTTACAGTTAAATCAATTTCAAACTGTTGAGCGCCTTCAGCAAACCTTTCAGCATAATAATAAGATAAGCCCCGTTGCCAGAGATATGGTTTGAGACGAGGTTCTATTTTTTCTGCTGTGTCAAAGTCTTGAATAGATTCATCAATTTTGGCTAATTGGAATTTAACCATACCCCGCCGAATGTAAGCCTTGGGATTATTTGGTTGATCGTGAATTATATCATCCCAATGTTGTAGTTGATTGTCTAAAGAATTGGGTAAAAACATAAATTATCTCAACTTGTTAGTTGTTGTACCATAGCAGTACCTCCAAGCTTGGGAAATCTAGCTCATACTCTTAGTTTAAAAGGCAGAGACTAAATATCTAGCCAAGAGGTAGAAGAAATTACTAGGAATATTCGGTAATTTGAGGCTAGTTTTTCAAAAATCAGGAAAAAAGCCCGTGGTTCCCATTAGAGATAATAATCCTACGCAAATTACCCCTTATGTAACTTACGGTTTAATTGCCGCTAATGTTTTGGCATTTATCTATGAAAGTAGTCTTCCACCACAAGCATTAGATGGCTTTTTACACCTGGCGGCTGTTGTTCCCCGCGAACTTAGCTTAAGCTTTGCTGGTGTTTCTGTACATCAACCAGTACCAGAATTGGCAACTTTAATTAGCTCGCAATTTTTGCATGGTGGCTTTTTGCACTTAGCTGGCAATATGTTGTTTCTGTGGATATTTGGGAATAACGTTGAAGATAAATTAGGTCATGCCAAATATTTGCTGTTTTATTTAGCTTGCGGTATTTTAGCGTCTTTGACCCAATGGTATTTCTCCCAAGATTCTAATATTCCATCTTTGGGGGCTAGTGGTGCGATCGCGGGAGTTATGGGAGCATATATCCTCCGCTTCCCGAAAGCTGAGATTCTTGGTGTTGTCCCTTTAGGCATTTTCTTCCCTACTTTCCGGGTTCCCGCTTATTTCTTTTTAGGATTTTGGTTTCTCCAACAATCTTTCTACGGACTTGCCAGTTTAGAAACTCCTACTAATATTGGTATGGAAAGCGGTGGTATCGCTTACTGGGCGCACGCAGGCGGTTTCATCTTTGGAGCGATTCTCGGCCCGGTTTTAGGTTTGTTTAGTGACAAATCTCCCGAAGAATCATGGTACAGCTAAGGCAATTTTGGATTTTAGATTGGGGCAGGGTTTATTAGTGAGCTTTGTTGCACTTCATCTGTCGTAATCATTTTATTATTTGCTGAAAGCTTTGCAGCGAATTGGTTTATACTCAGCACTTTATCACAGGTGCAATTATCAAAATTTTTCAACTGCCAGTCACACAAGCTATATTGCAGTTAATTGATAATTAGGAAAAACACCTGTGTTTCCACTCTATGACGAAAATCCAACGCGAATCACGCCCTATTTCACTTACGGCTTGATTGGCATGAATGTTTTAGTTTTTCTTCATGAAGTGAGTTTGTCCCATGCCCGACTAAATCTCTTTTTCAGTGAGTATGCTGTAGTACCCAGAGAATTAACCTACAACTTTGATGGAGAATGGATAACTTTAATTACATCACAGTTTCTCCACGGTGGTTGGTGGCACTTAATCTCGAATATGGTTTTTCTTTGGGTTTTTGGCAACAATATCGAAGACCGTTTGGGTCATTTCAAATATCTAATTTTTTATTTGACATGCGGTGCTTTAGCAGCTTTATGCCAATGGGCGATAGGAATGAATTCTCCAATTCCTTCATTAGGCGCTAGTGGTGCAATTTCTGGGGTTTTAGGCGCGTACCTCATCCGTTTTCCTCATGCCAGAATTACAACCTTAGTATTCTTAGGTTTTTTTGCAACTACAATTAGTGTTCCAGCACTGGTAGTCATCGGCATTTTCTTTGCGCAGAATGTGATATCTGGTCTTGCTAGTCTCCAAGCTGCTGCTAATATGAGCGTCCAAACTGGGGGAGTTGCTTATTGGGCGCATATCGGTGGCTTTGTTTTTGGAGTTATGCTTGCGCCCTTGTTTGGTTTATTTAAACGCGACTATGAATAAGCTTTAATAAAGTGCTGAGTGCTTAATCCCAAGGGATTTGGGGCATCAAGGTTTCATTTTCCCCACCCTTGTATCCCCAAACTTTTATTCCTCACTAGTTGTAAGTGTTATTCACACCTGCGGAAACTTGATCAGATTCTTCCACAATTACTGGTTCTGATGAAGAAGTTGGTAGAGGTTCTGCTATTTCTGGTACAGTAACCTCAATATCAGCGCCATTGATAATTACACCCAACAATCCTAGTTCAGCTTCTTGTAGTTGATCGATCGCTTCACCTAACATACTTTCTTGGGTATAGTTCGGTCGCGCTACTAATACTATGCCATCGCTGTAAGGTTGAATCAGTAACGGATCATTGGAGTAACTTAAGGGACTAGTATCTAAAATTACTAAGTCATAACGCTCACGAGCATCTTCCATTAGTCGCCGCATTTCGCTAGATTCGATAATAGCTGGTGATTGAAGTACAGGGCCGGGACTGGGAATAATGTATAAATTTTCTACGTCAGGTACTAAGCGAATACAATCACTCAAGCTGGCATAATAACGCAAAGGTTCTATAGCCGCGTCAGGGTCAAGCGTAACTTTTAGGGATGTAGCCCGTGAAGGCGATCGCAAATCAGTTTCAATAATCAAGGTACGTTTGCCAGCACGAGCGCAAGCCACGCCCAAATTGTAAGCACTGACTGTTTTCCCTTCTTGAGCGCCAGTACTAGCAATTAAGAGAATTTTTACGTCTTTACCTGCTAGACGGCGCAAATTACTACGAAACTTTTCATAAAATTCTAAATAAGGTGAATCAACAGAAAATACCACTGGTACTGCTTCAGATGCTAAATCATCAACGGGCATTAAAGGTATTTCGCCCAATAACACCACTTCTCGTTGCTTCAAGCTGTCGCGGATATCTTCTTGGGTTTTGAAGGTTCCTTCTAGGGAACCAAGCAAAAATATTACGCCACCACCAACTAAAAAGCCTAAGAAACCACCAATTCCTAAAGTTGTGGGGACGCTCTTGACTTTGGTGGGTTCCGGAATGATAGTCGGTGTTCGGGCAACAGTCAAGCTACTAACAGTTTCTGCCTCTGCGGTTTTAGAGTCTGTGAGTTTAGCCTGCATTTGGTCGTAAACTGCTTTTTTTAGAGCTACTTCCTGTTCTAAACGCGATCGCTCTAACTGTTTGTTTGGTATTAAAGAATACTCTTGTCGTAGGCGGACTTCTTCGCGAATTTGCTGTGCTAACTGTTGTTGCAGCGTATCCCGTTGGGTTTGCAAAGTTACCATCTGATTTGCTAACCCTTGTCTGGCTGGGTCTAAGTTACTTTGAGCGCGAATTCCCGAAATATCTCCAGAAAAAGGTGCGGCTGCACCACCGCCACCAATCACTTCGTTAGCACGTTGTTGGATTAATAGTTCTGTGGCTTCTTTTTGACGTTGTAACTGAATCATCGTAGGATGTTCAGGTCGTAAATCTTTGCGTAGCAAGGCAATTTGCGATTCTGTTTGATATAACTGTGTTCGCAAATTACCCAAAATTGGGTCAGCACTTAAAGCCGAAGAAATATAAGCTTTATTAACATCTAAACCTAACTTTGCTTGCAAACTGCGAATTTGGGCATCAATCCCCGCAATATTTAATTGAATTTGTCGTTGTTGATTTTGGCTATTAGTGATTCCTGCTAATAAACTACCATTCTCTGCGGATAAGATTGCTGGTCGTTCGCGGCGATCGTACTGCTCTAATCTTTTTTCTGCGGTTTGCAATTCTGTTCTCGCTTGAGGTACCCGTTCTTCAATTTTTTGAATAATTGCTTTTAACCTTCCCGTGTTAATCTCACCACTCAGCTTGATCATTGCCTGCATTAATTCCTGAAGCACCTCTTGGGCGCGTTTAGGATCAGTATCTTTATATTTCAGATCAATAACTGTAGATGCAACTTCTCCAGCCTTAGCTTTTTCGGGTAATTTCAAGGCAACATTTGTACCAATTGTTTTTGGCTTAACATTAACTTTTGTGGCGACAGTTTCAATAATCTGATCTGACAGCAAAGCACCCTCACTTAATTCTTGCCCTTGCTGCTGAATTTCATTCCCCGTCAGCGAAAATGAAACTGGTGGACGATTATAAGTTAATGCAGCATCTGCTATGTAGTTAATCGGTGGATCTGGCTGTACAGCTACTACTGTTGACCCGGCGACAACTAGCGCAAAACTACCTAGTCCAATCCACTTGTACTTCTCGAATGCAATTAGATAGCGTTTAACAATTGGTGGGGTCATAGCAGAGGCATATAGAAATAAGCGAGAGAAAGCTGGTTAATAGTCAATGGTCAAGAGTCAACTGTCATTTATGTTTCGCCAAGCCAAACAAATAAAATGCACTAATTGGAGCCACCGCCAAAAAATTGGAAGAAGCGAATAAAACTTTGAACATCAAAGAACGGCCGAGTAATTGTACTGAAGATATTAGTGATTCTAGTAATTAGGTTGCGACCAACAACAATAACATCATTATCTTGTAAGGGGACATTTTGAGAGATATCACCAGAAAGTGCTTTTTTTGCATCCAGTTTTTGCGTAATTGCGCGACCTCGTTCTGGGTCAAATCGAATTAGGGCAATATCTCGCAGGTTAGCTGTATCTAAATTAATCCCTCCCAAAGCATCAATAAAAGTACTGCCATTCGGCAAGGTTTGTGTTACAAGTCCACCAGCCGCATAGTTTAACAAGCGGACGCGAATTTGCGGTACCGCCAAGGATGAGCGAGCAATTAAATTACGGTCATAACCATCATCGTTGCCGACTTCTCGACGGGGTATGATCACTGCATCCCCATCTTGCAAACGCAAATTAGGTACTGAACCGCCATTTTGCAACGCTGCATATAAGTCAATATTTTGGGAAATTACAGAACCATCCATTAATGTTCGACGTACCTGCACTTGTCGGAGGTCAGCGCTCATTGTCGAACCGCCAGCTATCAGTAAAGCATCAGCAACTCTAGGTGTGGAAGAAGTAACAGGATAAATTCCTGGACGAAAAACCTCACCGCTAATTGTAATTTGTACAGGTCGTGGTGAGAATAGAGAAACTGCGATCGCCGGATCAACCATCACCCGGCTTAAACTCAAGCGAATTTTTTCTTGAGCTTCTGCCAAACTCAAACCTTGTATGGATAAAATGCCCACCTGTGGCACAACAATATTGCCTTCGGGGCTAATTTGGGCTTGAAAACTTAAATCTTGCCGCAAGCCAGTCAATGACAAAACTACTACGGGATTAACTACATAACGATTAAATAACAAGCGAATTTTTTCTTGAGCTTCTAGCAAAGTTAAACTTTGTAGTGGCACTGTACCTAGTAGTGGCACTGCAATATTACCTTCTGGATTAATGGAAGCGGCAAAACTTAAATCTGGGAAGCGTTGAACCACAACATTAATCGAATCTCCCGGCCCTAAGCGATAAGCACCAGGAGGACGTTGAAACGCCACACTAATTACATCTCCTGGCCCTAATAGATAACGGTTGAGTTGAGAAGAAACTTCACCACTTTCATTTGGCAATACACCATCAGCATTGGGTGGTGGTGAAGGAGGCTGTAGCGGGGATTCTTCAGTCGCCGGATTTGCAGGTGGTAGCGACGGAAATTGTTGTCTTGGCGAAGTTTCAGAAGATGGTAAAGATTGAGCGACAACAGGTTGCACAGAGTTTGTCAGCCAAACACCTGCCTGAAAACTGACAAAACATAAAGTGCTAAATGCACGTACATAAGGATGAGAAACTATAAACATCGGTGCTGTAAAGCTGTATTGAGAATTGGTTCTGCCGAGTTGTTATTTGATGTTGGAAATAACTTTTATATTGGTTGTGAGTTGCAGAATTGCTTATAGAAAAGCATGAAAATTTTTATCTTGCCATTCTCCGAAATTATTGGATCAAAGATAGCAGTTTATCCACACTACTAGTTGATTTCTCATATTTTCAAACATACTTAACTATAAAGCGTTTGCCATCAATGTGGTTTGCACCGCTTCACCCAGAGACTGAGCTAAAGATTTAGTATTTTCTACTTCTCCCAAAGGCTCCATTGGTATCAAAATACTTACAGCTACCCAAGGAGTCCGATGTTTCTGCCACTGCGTCAACTGATCTGTAAAAAACCAGCGTAAAGGTGATGGGTCTCCACCATTGCGGAAAGCATACCATTGCAAGGTAGCAAAGGTATCTTGTTGTGTCGAAATTCGCAAAAATCTAGCTTTGACTCGCGTTTCTGGATGGGAAGCTGAATTTTGAGCCTGTTTCACTGGAAATTCCAGAGAGCGTTCTTGAGCTATATCCCATTTTCCCCAACGCAATCTGCCCCAGCCGTTAATCTCCGTCCATTCCACTTCAGGTTGATCCTTTGGCCCATTCTGTGGCAGTAATAGCAATATCACCTGAGTTTGCGAACTTGCTTGTTTGAGGATTTGCAACGACCATTTATGTTCGCCAATTTGTTGTTCGCTTTGCTGAACCGTTTCCCAGCCAGGAATAGTTAATCCGGTTTTGCGTATTTTTCTTAATTCCTTGAGGGTGGTGACAGGTGGTGGCTGTTTCCATTCCCAGCGTCCACTGAAGTAACCGGAAACTCCGCCCATTGCCAATAGTAGTAGCAACAATACTAGAGCTACTATATATGTCACCTGTTTTTCTTTGAGAACCTTAGAAAAGGAAATCATCAGTAAAATTTGCAATATTTACGCAAGATTTTACTGAAAAAATGGCACTCTGAGTTCAGTAAAAGTAGCAGTCTCTAATAGGGGTTTTATAGACTACTAGGCTGAAATAGCTGGAAACGCTATGTGGAGCAATGAAATTTCTCCAAACCCTTTTTGAAAAACAATTAATCTGTAACCTCTGATTTTCTGTTATTTCTGCTCGTCTATTGGTTCTACAGTTTCTGGTTCTACTAAAAAATTGCTGTTCATCCAGTTGAGTAATGGGACTAATAATAAAAGCATACAAGCAGAGTAAACATCACCGCCCCAGCTATCGTGTAACCATTTAAATGCGGCTTCATTACCTGTGCCATGAAAGTAACTGAGAAAAGTGTTGCGGATGATGTTGGCGGTAATGCTAATAACAACAGCTATACATATAAACCAAGCACTAATGCGGCGCGAAGCCAAAGTACCAGTCCAATACAGCAACATCAAGCTGACGTAGAGAGTGGTAAACAACATTTTTAGCCCCGCACAATAGGGAGCCACTTCTACAATGCGTCCGCTGACATAAATGTTGATTTCATCAACGGTGACTTGCATCCCAATTTGGTTGAGGATGAACCCTGCTGTACCTGCAATAAAACTTTGCAATGGTAAGGTGTAGGGAACTAATAGATATGGAACAAAGGTGGGAGTTGCCAAAAATACTAATACCAAGGGAAAGCCTTGTAATTGTAAGCCAACTATGCCTTTAAACCACAGGCACAATCCGGCTAAGATAATTGGCAAAGAAAGGTTAACCCAATCCGCGATACCGCTAAGATAGAATACTCCGCCGATTAAAAGCAAAAAAGCACCCACAGGATGAGTGCTATCTGGTAAACGTTGCCACTGTTTGCGATTCAACCAACTCAAGTAAGCTGCAAATGGTATACCAATAATTCCGTGGCTAAAATATTCGTGTTCTATACTGATACTTTTGTTTAACCAACCATCAAGCCAGTGGAGCAACAGAGGAGCATACAATAATCCCAAAACTCCTAAAATGGCTATACTCAGTAATTGTTGTGTGCTTCTAATTTGAATTTGTTGTGGAATTGCCATGATTTTAAAGTATTGAAGAATTCAGAATTCAGCATTCAGAAGACTATCAAATCAAAAGATAACAGGTGAGTATTTTACTGATTCAACCATCAGGAACCACAAAGTCAATGATGAATTCTAGCTCCTGAATCCTATTTCTGAATTCTTTGTTATTAAACGGATAACAACTGTTGTTGTTCACCACTCATGATTGATGTAATCTCTGCCACGACTTCTTTAATTTGACTACTACTTAAACCAGGATACATGGGTAAAGATAATATCTGCTTTGCTAGTTTTTCAGATTGAGGAAAATCGCCTGGTTGATAGCCTAAGTAGGTGAATGCTGGTTGTAAATGGCAAGGAATAGGGTAGTGAATTCCGGTTTGAATTCCCGCTGCTGTGAGTTTGTCCTGAATTTGCTGGCGGCATTCCGGTGAAGAAATATCATCAATTTTAATCACGTAGAGATGATAAACATGTCCTGTACCGCTTTGATTTTCTATGGGGATAATACCAGCAGATGCTAAGGAGGCTAATTCAGTATCGTACTGTTGGGCGATAGAATTGCGATCGCCATTCCACTGTTGTAAATGAGGTAATTTTGCCAGTAAAATTGCTGCTTGTAAGGTATCTAAGCGGCTATTTGTTCCTGATTCTATATGCACATACTTTTGCGCTGCACCGTAGTTGCGTAAGCGCACCATTTTTTGAGCAATCTCTGGATCTTTTGTAATTAGCATTCCGCCATCGCCAAAAGCCCCTAAATTTTTGCTGGGGTAGAAGCTAAAAGCAGCAGCAATACCCACAGAACCTGCCCGATACCCTTCTCGTTCAGCTAGATGGGCTTGGGCTGCATCTTCAAAAATTAAGAGTTTGTGGGTAGCCGCAAAATCCAACAACTGTTTTGGTGATACCATCTGCCCATAAAGATGGACGGGAATAATTGCTTTGGTATGAGATGTAACTACTTTAGCTGCTGCTGCTAAATCAATTAAGGCTGTCTGAGGATCACAATCAACCAGAATTGGTTTAGCCCCTACACGTAATACGCCTATTAATGTGGCGACAAAAGTGTTAGCTGGCAGAATTACTTCATCACCAACACCAATATTACAAGCTTGTAAACCAAGAGCGATCGCATCGGTTCCTGATGCTACACCTACACCATAGTCTGCACCTGATGCTGTGGCAAAGGCTGTCTCAAAATCTGCAACTGCTTTACCTAAAACAAAATCTCCTCGATGTAATACACTATTGATTGCTTGTTCTAATTGATTTTGAATTGGTTGATGTTGTAAATTCAGGTCTACAAAAGGGACTCGAACAACCATTTTATTCATTGATGATTATGCCTCAAAATCTCAATATTAAACTTGACAACAATTAAAATTAATCCTGTTGTTTAACCATAATATTTAAATAGCAATAATTGGTAAAACCTCAGTAAATATTTGGTAAATTCTGCTTTTAATTTTGATTATTTTTAATCGGAATATCACGTATTCTGAAAAATCAATATACATGTAAATTGGATTTATTTTTCTTGAATGCACGTTGTTAACTTTCTCAAGAATGGCATTTTTTATTAGTGACTAAATACTGAACAAATCTAGACTATGTTTTGATTTTTCTCAAAACATAGCTTTCGATTCCATTAACTGAGCAACAGTATTTTTACGTAAAAAGCAAATTTTAAGTCCACAATCATTGCGTAGATATATCAGAAACTCCTAGTTTTTACTCTATGTATAAAATCAACTAAGAAAAAATACTTTTATACCAATTCTAAGATTATTTTACCCAGATAAAATTGGAAACTAACGTTCTCTGACATTAAAACTTCGCTTAATCACAACATCCTACTAGATCACGGTATTTTCCACAGTTGTATAAAATTTCTATGCGATTATTGTTTGTCGAGGGCAAAATTGGGGAATGCTTAACTATAGGAAATCATAACCAGGCAACATTGGTTATATATATTACAATATCGACGAATTATCAAGGTAGCGGTGGCAATGGTAGAGCCTGAAAACAAATTATTTGCTCTTAAGGATGGTTGGGCCTCTCAGGAAACGAGAGAACAACAACGACTCACAGTATTATCTGAACTGGGTTTGCGGCAACCTGAAACAATTCCAGTCTTTGAGGAAGCTACTCAAACGGCTGCCCATTTTTTGGAAGCGCCAATTTCCATATTGGGATTTGTAGATCAGGAGCGCCACTGGTTCAAGTCATCTGTAGGTTTATCCAGACTGGGATTGATGAATCATTTGGCGCAAAACCGTCAGTTGTTGCGTCGAGAATCTTTCTGCACCCAAGTAGTAGAATCTTGTAGAGAATTAGTTATTAACGATACTCAAAAGTACAGTAATAATACTATTGTTACTAGTAAATTAGTTCAGGAATATGGCATTCGCGCTTATTTGGGAGTGCCATTAATTGATTCTTCAGGGCATTGTTTAGGTGCTTTGGCAGTTATGGATTTGGTACCGCGCGAATTTAAAAATCGAGATATTGAATTTTTACAAATCATAGCTCGTTGGAGCATGAGTGAATTTGAGCGGAATCGACTCCTGCAAAGTAGATCAGAAAAGAGCAATCATAAAAGCGCGTCTACTTTGTTTATTAATGAAGAAGCTACCAATAGCTTAAAATTAACATCAGCGACTTTAGAAAAAGAATCACGTTCTACTAGACAACTAAAATTAGAACTTTTAGGGCAACTTACGCAAGAGTTACGCACTCCTTTAACATCAGTATTAGGTATGGCTAGTGTCTTAGGTCGAGAAATTTATGGGCCTTTGACAACTAAGCAAAGAGAATATCTAGAAATTATTCAACACAGCGGGCGTTACTTACTTTCTTTAGTTAACGAGATTACTGAATTAGGCACAGTAGATGAAAATTCACTGGTACTAAACATAGCTCCAGTAGACATTGAAATGTTATGTCAACAAGCTATTAATAGTCTAGAAGAACCTGCTAACCGTCGGGAGCAAGATATTCGCCTCTCAATAGAACCTGGGCGTGGTCGCATTTGGCCTTTAGACAAAGACAAGGTGCGACAAATACTTTACCACATGGTTTTCAGTGTTATTCAATTATCGGCAACAGGTAGTATTGTGAGAATTCACGTCTCTTACAAGGAAAATATACTCACCATTACTGTTTGGGTTTCACATCCTTGGTTGGGAGATGGGATTACTGAAGTTGATCCCTATTTTCGTCTTCATCCCCTATCTCTACTGGAACTTGCCAACGAAGCGGCATCGTACAGTACTTATTCCACAAACCAAGATGAGTTAGGCGGTTTATCAATCACACTAGAACAATCACCAAACTTGACTGATTCCTACTCAGATTTGTTAAGTGTAAACCCTGATCTGGAGTTAGTTAAGAGTAATAATAGTTTATCCCGTGAAAGCTTAGGTTTGTTACTAAGTTGTCAGTTAGCAGAATTGCATGGTGGGCAAATTTCGATCCAAGGTTCAGCAGAATCAGGACACCGTTATGTACTTTCTTTGCCGCTACAAACTGCTACTAATACTGAAGCCGTTAACGAGATTTAATCACAAGCTACTTTTTTTGAATCTACCCAACTATTCATTTTTCTCCTTTAATCAGCATCGCCTGATGAATCATACTAGTATGAAGAGGCATAAGTAAAAATATAAAAACCTTAAATTTCAATTTTTTGCCAATTTTTAGATGTGATCTTCCTATTTTTGCCCAGAGACACTTGTGTCTTGGCACGAAAGTTTCTCTACTAAATTTGCCATCTTCGTTGTTACCTGTTTATAATCACCCGCATTATGATTAAGTGCAAGTTCTGCTTGTGCAGATCTGCTCATTAAATGCAGTGTGTTTTATGAATTTAGCCTGGCAACGATTTACTTTATCTGATTTACCACTCAAAGAATACCTCGCTACTAGCTACTTACGCCGTTTTGCGGTTGGTTTGTTCAATTCGTGGCGGCAAAGCAGCATTCTGATGCAGTCGGGAGACATAATTGCAGCTGCTTTAATCAGCTTAGTTTATGCTCTTGCACCTTTTGTTTCAAGTACATTGATCGGGTTACTGCTGACAGCATGTGTAGGATTCTGGCTGTTGTTGACTTTATCTGATGAGCCAGTACCAGCAACTGTTCCGTTAGTTACGCCTATTCATTTATTGGTATTGCTTTATTGGGGAATTGCTGTAGTAGCTACAGCGTTATCACCAGTAAAAAAGGCCGCTTTGAACGACTTGGTGACATTAACACTATATTTGTTGCTGTTTGCCCTTTGTGCTAGGGTACTCAGGTCGCCGCGACTCCGGTCTTTGATTATTACCTTATATCTACATATATCGCTAATTGTTAGTGTATATGGATTACGGCAATGGTTCTTTGGCGCTGCCCAATTGGCTACATGGGTAGACCCGGAATCACCTTTGTCTAAAACAACCAGAGTTTATAGTTATTTGGGTAATCCTAACTTGTTAGCTGGATATTTAATGCCAGCTGTTGTTTTGAGTTTAGTAGCTATTTTCGCTTGGCAAGGTTGGATTAAAAAAGCTTTGGCATTGACTATGCTAGTTGTGAATAGTGCCTGCTTAATTTTGACTTTTAGCCGTGGCGGGTGGATAGGGCTAGTAGTGGCAATTTTAACTGCGATCGCATTATTAGTTTATTGGCGGAGTCTAGAACTCCCGCGTTTTTGGCGTACTTGGTCACTGCCGATAATTTTGGGAGGTACCCTGGGATTATTGCTCCTAGCAGTCATATTTGTGGAGCCAGTCCGACTGCGAGTTTTTAGCATTTTTGCTGATCGCCAAGATAGCAGTAATAATTATCGCCGTAATGTTTGGGATGCTGTCTTTGAAATGATTCGCGATCGCCCGATTATTGGCATTGGCCCCGGTCATAATGCTTTTAATAAAATCTACCCACTTTATCAACATCCTCGTTATAGTGCTTTAAGCGCCTATTCAATTCTGCTAGAGGTGGCTGTTGAAACTGGCTTTATTGGTTTAGCTTGTTTTCTGTGGCTAATCTTAGTCACTTTTAATACAGCATTGTTACAACTGCGAAGATTGCGAGAATCGAGAAATATTCAAGGATTTTGGTTAATCGGTGCTTGTGCTACTTTGCTGGGAATGTTAGCTCACGGTACAGTGGATACAATTTGGTTCCGGCCTGAAGTCAATACCCTTTGGTGGTTAATGGTTGCTATAATTGCCAGCTACTGGGTGCCGCTAAATCAAAACAATAGCCAACCGATTAATTCCTCTAACCTAGATTCAGCTACTAGTTAAGAGTAAATAAATTGGGCAAGTTGAATTTGAAACTTGCCCATGTCTTATGCTGAATTTTTGAGTTCTGTCTTGTTGCACTAGTCCCTGTAACTAGTAGCACCAGGAGCGTTAGGGTCACGATAACGGCTAGGTTCATCGTTATGTTTTCTACCCGCTAAACCAGCTAAACCTAGCAGACCGAGTAATCCTAACCAACCCCAATCAAAATCATTGCGATCGTAAGTAGTTGTCCGTGGTGTATCACCAGTGGTAGTAGTAGTATTGTCCTGGGCTTGTGCAGGCAATGTTAAAGGCATAATTGCCATCCCTAATGTTAGTACTCCAGCGCTAACAGCTTTAGTAAGGTTGCTTTTCATGGTGAAGTTCCTCATTGGTTCCAAAGTTACTCACCAATGTATCGAGTCCTAACGCAACCAGAATCAATCTGTAGCTATAAACTAGGTTGTTTATCAACTCACGCTGAAGTATGAAGTATGAAATTTCCTACTTCTACGTCTTGACTAATGACTATTGACAATTTAATAATTTTTCATTGCTCTTTGAATATCGCGTTGATCTTGACGGCGTTTGATGTCTTCTCGCTTGTCATGGGTTTTTTTACCTTTACCAAGGGCAAGACTAACTTTTACCCAACCTCGCTTGAGGTACATTTTTAAAGGTACTAGTGTCAAACCTTGTTGTTCGACTTTGCCAATTAACTTACGAATTTCTTGACGATGCAGTAGTAGCTTACGCGTGCGTCTTGGTTCATGATTGAAATATTGCCCACTAGCATTGTATGGAGAAATATGCACATTGAGTAGCCATAGTTCCCCATCACGAATCAAACCATAACCATCTTGTAGATTTACCTTGCCGGCACGAATAGACTTAACCTCTGTTCCGGTCAACTGAACGCCAGCTTCATAGGTTTCCAAGATTTCATACAAATAACGGGCTTGACGATTGTCGCTAATAACTTTGTAACTGTCGCTTTTTTCACTCATTGATATTTTTATAACTTTAAATGTGTTGCCAAAATCGTTTAGACTACCTTGTGAATTTATAGAGGCGTATTAAACTACTATAAATTAATTATTTGCTGAATATCAGTGTTATCCTATTAATCTAGCTTTTTATAACCATCAATTAAAATGTTATTTGCCGACTACTTGCGGCATTATGATTAATAAAGTCGATATTCTTTACATTATGGTGAGTGAATACTTTATATTAGTTGCGTGTTGTTAAGAATTACAAAAGTCTCTATGCCTGACAAGCACTGGCTATTAAACCTACGTTAAACTGCTTGAGCAACTTCTAATGATTTAATATTTTCTTTAGAAATTCCCTATCGGACAGTCATTAACTAGTAATCCTGTCATAGTATGAAACATAAGAACACTATTATTGCCTGTGTTCACTGAAACAGTTCGTAGACGCAAATTTCTAAGTAACAAACATGCTAGGGGTGTACTGTCCATGCCCTTGACGATCCTTGTGGTGGATGACGACCTGGGCACTCGTCTGTCTATTAGTGATTATCTTGAACTGTCTGGCTACTCAGTGATCACAGCTAATGACGGTCAAGAGGCTTTGGCAATGGTAGAAGAATACCATCCTGATTTAATTGTCACTGATATTGTCATGCCAAGGATGAATGGCTATGAATTGGTACGTCGGGTGCGCCAACAACCAGGATTCCGCTTATTGCCTGTAATTTTATTAACAGCACGTACCAAAACCCAAGAGAGAATTCTAGGTTATCAGTCGGGGTGTGATTTATATTTACCAAAACCGTTTGAGTTGGAGGAGTTAGCTGCGGCGATTCGCAATTTGTTGGAGCGATCGCAAATTATTCAATCAGAGTACCGGGTTTCCCATAAAGAAAATGTCACTACTTCAACCCCAGCAACAGCACTAGAAGCTCATAACTCTGTATTTACCCATCTAGAAAAACCTGAGTTTTTCTCATCTCTGACTTCTAGAGAACAAGAAGTTCTCGAACTACTGACTCATGGCTTGTCTAATGTCGAAATGGGTCAACAGTTACACCTGAGTTCGAGAACAGTAGAAAAGTACGTTAGTAGTTTATTAAGAAAAACCGCTACCAGTAACCGGGCTGAACTGGTGCGGTTTGCCATCAAACATGGTTTAGTAGAATAGCTGCTGGCGCTATATCAATTAAGCTTTTAATTGCTGATTATTAATCTCCTGAAGTAGCCCTTCACAAGCATCAACCAGTAAATCAATAACTTGATTAAATCCCTCTACGCCGCCGTAGTAAGGATCAGGAACTTCTTTCAGGCTATGTCGAGTACAAAAATCACACATTAAGCGTACTTTGTCGTGATATTTGCCAGTTGGGTCAAGGGTGAGAATATCCTCATAATTATCTTTATCCATTGCCAAAATTAAATCAAACTCTTGAAAATCTGACTTGGCAAACTGTCTGGCTCGACCACGCAGTTGAATTCCCAATTTAGCCGCCGCCGCACTCATCCGACGGTCAGGCTGACTACCAATGTGGTAGCTAGATGTCCCAGCAGAATCACAGCAGATGCTGCTACTTAATCCAGCCTGATCAATCAGATGATTCATGATGTTTTCCGCCGATGGCGAACGACAAATGTTCCCCAGACAGACAAACAATAGCTTGTAGGGCATAGATATTTTTTGTCCTTTGTCACTTGTCATTAGTCATTTGCCATTTGTACAAACCAATGACTAATGACTATTGACCAATGACTACTAATTAAAATCCAGGCAGTTCGAGTCCACTGGTTAATTCTTCCATACGTTCCCGCATTGTTGCTGTGGACTTGTTATACGCATCTTTCATTGCCACTGTTATGAGATCAGAAAGTAGTTCTGATCCTTGTGCTAAAGCATCGGGAGAAATTTCGACTCGCTTCGGTTCTTGGTTTCCGCTGACAATCACCTTGACCAGACCACCGCCAGCTTCTCCTTGAATTTCCATTTGCTCCAATTCTTCTTGGAGTCGCTTTGCGCCTTCTTGAACTTGCTGCGCTTTTTTAAAGGCTTCGGCTAGTTCTTTCATTTTTCCTAAGCCAAAGCCGAATCCTTGTCCTTTACCTGTCATAATTGATTGTCCGCGTGTGCTTTCAATAACAAATCAAATTCAATTATAGATGCGGGTGGTAATTTGCCACTTTTGTTACTAATAATTAATAGGCCGGGGATCTGCTTAAGAATAAAGTACGAAGACTAAAGAATAAAACTTCATATTTTAACCTTCAGACTTCATACTTTTGTGTACTATCCACAAGCTGCCTGAAACTCACCGATCATTTTGACTTCTGGCTCTAACAAAATCGACCAGCGTTCTTGCACTTGTTCTTGAATGTGGCGAATTAAGCAGAAAATATCACTAGCTTTGGCTCCCCCACGATTCACAATAAAATTAGCATGAAGTTGTGCTACTTGTGCGCCACCGATTTGATAGCCTTTGAGACCTGTTTGTTCAATTAACCAGCCAGCGGTATAAGGTTTGGGATTGCGGAATACGCTACCACAACTGGGAAAATTATAAGGTTGGGTAGAAAGCCGATGCTGTTTGTGTTGTTTAGTTAATGCTAAAATTTTGGCTGGATCAGCGCCTGGTTGCAATTGGAAAGTTGCTTGGGTAACAATGCGATCGCTTCCCTGGAGTAATGAAGTTCTGTAGGTATAACCTAATTGCTCTGGTGTCAGAGTTTCTAGTTTGCCATCAGGTGAAAAGACTTCAGCACTCACCAAGATATCTGCGATGCAGCTATTATGTGCGCCTGCATTCATCACTACGGCACCACCCACGGTTCCGGGAATCCCCACAGCCCACTCTAAACCTTGCCAGCCCAGTTGTGCTGCTTCCCATGCTAGGCTAGGGATTGATTCTCCCGCAGCGACTGTTACTAAACCTGTTTCTGGGTCAAAGTGACTGTGACGAAGATGGCGTGTGGCAATTACTAAACCTGGTAAACCGCGATCGCTTACTAGCAGGTTAGAACCTGCACCTAAAGTTGTTACTCTTAAATTATGTTCTTTTGCGTAATTCAAGCTTGCTTGCAATGCTTCTAAGTTACGGGGGGCAACATACCATTCCGCCGCTCCCCCGACTCTATAGGATGTAAATGCAGACAACGAAGCTTGTGGCTTGATAATACAATCTGTACCTGGTAAGTAAATTATTTTGCTATCTGATGATTTATCTGTTTCTGGTTTCTGTGTAGGTGTAGCAGAAACTGTGCAGATGTTTCCAGCTGCCTGGGAGATTTTCATTTTGACATCAATTTTGTGAAATTTTTACATTTTTCTGCCGCAAAAATACAGCAATAATTATGAATTGATAGCGCCGTTACTCAACGGTCTTAAGATGTGGCTGTAGCAGTCTCGCAAAGAGTAGTAATTAATTCCGGAATTACTTGATTGAGGTTTCCTGCACCCAGGAACAGTGCCAAGTCTCCAGGACGGAGCGTTTTCAGCAAGAATTCGCGCACTTGGGGTAACGTTGATTGATACACCACTTGTGGATGGAATTTACCCACTTCTGCTGCTAACTGCTCACCACTGATTTGCCCTAAGTTAGGTTCGCCTGCACTGTAAATATCAGTTAATACAACTAAATCAGCATGGGCAAACGACTCAGAAAATTCTTCTAAAAACGTCAGTGTGCGACTATAGCGATGGGGTTGGAAGATAGCCACCACTCTTTGTCCTGGTCTAGCCTGAAGACGTGCAGCCGCCAGAGTAGCACGCAATTCACTAGGATGATGGGCATAGTCATCAATAAATGTAATGCCATCAACTTCTCCACGAAACTCAAAGCGTCGTCTTGCACCTTCAAAAGTGGCAATAGCTTTGGCGATTTCACCAAATTCTAAATTTAAAACTCGACCGACTGCAACTGCGGCTAGAGCATTGCTAAGGTTATGACGACCCAGTAAGCGCAACTTTAACACACCTAAAGCTTTACCGCGTTCCCAAACCAGTGCTGTGGTGCCATCATGACGATAGTCAATATTAGTAACGCTATAGTCAGCATTAGTATCTTGATGTAGGCTGTAGCTGATTGTGGGTTGCAGGCGATCGCGTACTGTCTCACAATCTATACTGCCAATTAAGGTCTTACAACCCCGCGCAAATGTTTGGAAAGTATCAATTACTTCTTCTAATGTGTCGTAGTGGTCAGGGTGATCTAGTTCAATATTAGTGATAATGCCGATCTCCGGTGCATGTTTCACCAAAGAACCATCAGATTCATCTGCTTCTGCTACTAAATATTGGCTTTCTCCTAAACGAGCATTACCTTCCCAAGCATTGACTTCACCACCTACCAAAATTGTGGGGTCTAAACCAGCTTGCAGAAGCATATAACCAATCATACTACTTGTTGTAGTTTTGCCATGAGTACCTGCTACAGCGATGCTTTTATAATCAGCAATCAAAGCAGCTAGTACATCTGAGCGATGCAATATCGGACAACCTAATTCTAAAGCAGCTTTATATTCTAAATTGTTAGTGTTAATTGCAGTTGAACAAATTACTTGAGGTAGTAAGGACACAGGAACAGCTAATAATTCTTGTGAACTTAATGCTGCTTCATTCGTCATTACCTTGGGACGAAAGAATTCAAGATTACTTGCTTCTTGCTTACCAAAAATATGTGTACCGATAGATTCCAACTTGCGCGTAATATGATTTGGCCGAACATCTGAACCTGATACTGGCAATTGACGCTTTGCCAATACATAAGCCAGAGCAGACATACCTATGCCACCAATTCCAATGAAATGGAATGGTCTACCGCCAAAATCCACAGCATTACTCATTGATTACTCCTCTACACCACACCATATTCACAAATGACACGCGTATCATAACAGGAATTTGTTTTTTACCGTAAATTTTTCTACAGCTTTTTTAGGCTAGTTGTCTGAGAGCTTTTCCGCTTTCGTTATGCGGATTGAGAATGATTTTACCTTTGTAGGAGGTTTTTGCTATTTCTGAACTGTTTTTAAGATTATTCTGCAAATTTCCACTGCATCGGGAAAGAAATTCATGTAATGACAAATACATATTTTTAGATTCCTGACTGGTAAGAGTTACGATAATACATTCGTAACCAAATCACTTTTAAATTTCATCAAGCTAAGGCATGAATTGAGTACAATAATACATTGATAGTGAAATTGTGTTTCAAAAGTATAAGCCTAGGCATGATTGAATGCAGCAACTGGCAATTTTTGGTGGCACATTTGATCCGATTCATTGGGGACACTTGCTTATAGCCGAAACGGCTTTGCATCAACTATCCCTAGATCAAATAATTTGGGTACCATCACTTAATCCTCCACATAAACAAGCAGCACCATTTGAGCATCGGGTAAAGATGCTACAACTAGCAACACAAGAAAACCCAGCTTTTACTGTCTCATTAGTTGAGACCAGTCGCTCTGGAACTTCTTATGCCATCAACACTTTCATTGACTTATCTGCTATTTATTCAAATACTCGCTGGTACTGGATTGTAGGTTTGGATACTTTCCAAACCTTACCCCGTTGGTACCGTGGAAACGAACTAGCACAAATGTGTGATTGGTTGATTGCGCCCCGACAATTAGATAGTGATACAGTTCACAGCGATATAATCTGCCAACAAGTAGAGCAACAACTAAGACAGAGGTCGCATACCATTCACTGGCAATTCTTGAATATACCCTTAGTAGGATTTTCGTCAAGTCATATTCGCAAACTTTGTTGCGAAAGTAAATCTATTAAGTCTTTAGTCCCTGAGCCGGTTAGATTTTACATCAGGACTCATAACCTCTATTCAGAAAAATCTGAATAAAATATATATTTTTTTTTCGATCTAACACTTTATAGTTATTAATACTCCCCTCCTTTGCGATATGATTGGGGTCAAAGATATCAACTTATAGGCATAAATACAGAGGGCAAGACACTGTGATTAGAGTCGCAATCAACGGTTTCGGGCGCATCGGGCGTAACTTTGCACGTTGTTGGCTAGGTCGGCAAAATAGTAATATCGACCTTGTAGCTGTCAATGACACATCAGATCCTAGAACAAATGCTCACCTCCTGAAGTATGACTCGATGCTTGGGAAGTTAAAGGATGTTGACATTACCGCCGATGATAACTCTATCATCGTTAACGGTAAAACCATTAAATGCGTATCTGATCGCAATCCAGAAAACTTGCCCTGGAGAGAATGGGAAATTGACCTAATTATCGAAGCAACTGGGGTATTTACTAGCAAAGAGGGAGCGTTAAAGCACGTAAATGCTGGAGCCAAAAAGGTTCTAATTACCGCCCCTGGGAAAAATGAAGATGGTACTTTTGTTATTGGTGTGAATCATCACGATTACGATCACAATGTACACCACGTTATTAGTAATGCCAGCTGTACTACCAACTGTTTGGCTCCCATTGCCAAGGTGCTAAATGACAAATTCGGCATCATCAAAGGCACAATGACCACAACCCACAGTTACACTGGAGACCAGCGTTTGTTAGACGCTTCTCACCGTGATGTGCGTCGGGCAAGAGCAGCAGCCATCAATATTGTCCCCACCTCGACAGGTGCAGCAAAAGCAGTGGCGTTAGTAATTCCAGAACTCAAAGGTAAGCTGAATGGCGTTGCCTTGCGTGTACCAACCCCGAACGTCTCAATGGTAGATTTCGTTGTTCAGGTTGAGAAGCGTACTATTACGGAAGAAGTGAACCAAGCTCTCAAAGATGCCTCAGAGGGTTCACTAAAGGGTATACTAGATTACAGTGAACTTCAGTTGGTATCATCTGATTACCAAGGTACTGATGCTTCTTCGATTATTGATGCCAGCCTAACTTTGGTAATGGGCAGTGACTTGGTAAAAGTTATGGCATGGTATGACAACGAGTGGGGCTACAGCCAACGTGTTCTTGATTTGGCTGAACTAGTAGCTGAGAAGTGGCAATAATTTTTCAATAGTCAATATTCTTTTGTTAATGATCAATAGTAATTACTATGGACTATTGACTCTAGACTATTGACCAAAATGTTGAAATCCCTGGCTAAGGCTGAGAACTTGGTCAGGGATTTTTTGTTGTTCGTCATGTAATAGCACTTTTGAACCAGATGTGATGTTGCCGATAATTGCTGCGCCTTGACTGAGTTGTTTAACTAGAGTTTTTGCTTGTTCTTGTGGTAAACACAGCACTAATTCAAAATCTTCGCCACCATAAAGAGCATATTCTATTGCTTGTTCTGGTTTAAGCCAATGTTCCAAAGTTGTAGGGAAGGGAATTTGATGGCTTTCTAATACAGCACCAACACCACTAACGCGGCAAATTTGTAAAACAGCATCTGCTAAACCATCGCTACTATCCATACCTGCGACAGTAGAGGGGGTGTGATTTACAATATCCCAAAGAATGGGTAAGACATCTAATCGTGGCTGAGGGCGTTGATGGGCTTTGATAAAAGTGTTTTTTTGTTCGGTAGTGAGGTTCTGCCCTAATTGGGGATGCAGGAGCAATTGTAAGCCAGCGTGGGAGGCTCCATGAACACCTGTGACCACGATCGCATCTCCTACTTTAGCAGCAGCACGGCGGATAATTCGCTGGGGATCGACTTGGCCAAAGGCTGTAATGGAAATAGTTGTGGTTGGCGATCGCACTACATCACCGCCAACAATTGGGGTATTGTATTTTTGCAGGCATTCTGTCATTCCTTGGTAAAGTCGCTCCACCCAACTTACTTTTAAGTCACCAGGAAGACCTAATCCAACTGTGATTCCTAAAGGACAAGCCCCCATTGCGGCTAAATCGGATAAATTAGCGGCTGCGGCTCGCCAACCTGCATCTTCCGGAGAAGTAGTAGCATCACTAAAATGTACGCCGTCAACTAAGACATCTGTTGTTACTACTAAAGATTTTCCTGGCGCAGTTACTAACACTGCTGCATCATCCCCAATAATCTCTGCGGGACAAAAGCTTTGTAATTTTGCTAACAGGCCTTGTTCGCCAATATCTTTAATTGTTGTCATTAGTCAATAGTCAGGAGGAAGGAAGATGACACTTCAGACTTCACACTTCAGTTACTATGATGGTATCGTCTAGGGGGATGTTGATATGGTCACTATACCAATAACAAAACTCACATTTGAAGAGTATTTAACTTATGATGATGGCAGTGGTTTTCACTACGAGTTAGTGGATGGCACACTGGAATTAATGAATCCCCCAACGATTGAACATTTCTTAATTGTGGCTTTTTTAGATACCACATTCATCTCAGAAATTCAGCGTTTAAGTTTAGCTTGGTTAACTTTTCGGGAAACTGGGACGAGAACAGGAAGAAATAAGTCTAGGTTAACTGATTTGTGTGTAGTGACACAGGAACAAGCACGAGACTTACTTAAGGCTTCAGCTGTGTTTGATTCAGCACCATTACTGATTGTAGAGGTGGTTAGCCCAGATTCCATCAAGCGGGACTATCGCCACAAGCGTTCTGAATATGCCGCGGTTGGAGTGCCAGAATATTGGGTTGTAGACCCGCTAGAATTAAAAATTACTGTTTTATTGCTGGAAGAAGGATTTTACGAAGAAACGGTATTTACTGCTGACCAGAAGATTGTATCGTGGACTTTTCCAGAATTAGCGATCGCGCCTCATCAAGTATTTGCTGCTGGAAAAATTTGAAGTATGAAGTATGAAGTGTAAAATTTCATACTTCATCTTCAATTTAAGCTGCTTGAGGCTGCACTAAATTTTCTATGCCCTGAGTTACAGTTGCCGATTCAATTTTGTCACCAGCTTTGAGTGTATCTAAAACATCTTTGCCTTCTGTGACATAACCAAATACAGAGTAACGTCCATCTAGCAAGTTACGTCCGGCGGGAGTGAGTTCTGGTTCAAATAAGAAGAAGAACACTTGCGAGGAAGCGCCATTAACTTGGCTTTCAGGACGAGCCATTGCTAATGCACCAAAGGACGAAAAAGGTAAAACTGGCATATCTAGATAACGACCAGCGTCTTCTAAGGTAATGCCGTAGGTTGGTGCTTTATCCCCTTCCGCTAGAATCTCTAAAGGAATTGCCCTGTATTTGCCTGTTTTTGGGTCAATAAAGCCTTGTTCTTTGCCTGGGGGGTCGCCAGTTTGCAAGACGTAGGATTCTTCTGAACGAGTAAATTCTAGCCCGTTATAAAAACCCCTTTGTACCAAATCGACAAAATTACCAGCAGTCACTGGTGCGCTGTAACCATCAACAACAACTGTTAAGTTGCCTTTATTAGTTTTAAATTCTAAAGTGGCACGACCTTTGAGTTGTGGCAAATTACTGTAATCAGCAGGTACTTCAAAGGGAAATCCTTTGACCATTGACTCTTCTAGCAAAGAAACTAAATTTAGCAGTTTATTTCTCTCTTGCAGAATTTGTTCTTTATCTTTAGATTGTGTCAATTCTTGCAGTTTAGCTACACCAGATTTTAACTCCTCAACCCATGCTTGGGCTTGGGGTTGGCGTTCTTCGGGGACGCTTGCTAAGATTTGTGAAGGCTTATCGAGAACGCGGGATGCTTTGCTGAGGTCTTTGGAAATAGCACCCCAGCGTCGATTAGCCCGCAACTGGGTTGATATGTCTTCTAGACTGGCTTGTAGTTGCCGTACTGGTTCATTTTTAATTGGGAGTGCATAACGCAACAAAGCTTTGCCGTCGGTAATTGCATTGCCAGAGGGCAAGGCGGCATTACTGGAGGGAGTCCAGCCAGCTGTATTGATGCCTAAAAATATAATTACCAACAGTATTGTTACTAGGCTGGACTTTAGCCAGGATTTTATTAACTTAAACATGAGTATGGCTCAAATGCAGCATGAATATTGTTGACTGGGCGGAACCCAACAATAATCTTCCCACAGTAGGAGTGCGGAGAAAGTGTGAAGTGTGAAGTGTGAAGTATGAAATTGAGCCGTTGTGCCTGCGAATTCTTCCAAATAACCATTAACTAAGTAGAGGGTTAACCTGTTAAACCTTGCTACAAGCTGGTTTTTACCTTCTGCCTCCTGCCCTTCGGGTTCGGCAGTCCCCCAGACGCTCGTTCCTCGCTACCGCTTGCGCTAACGACAGGAACCGCCAAGACGGGGGCTACCTCACCTCCTGCCTCCTGCCTTCTACTTAATTAACCAATTAATCCGCTTGAAGGGTACAATAAATGCCGATTGTCTTCCAACATTTGAAAGCTTCATGATTTCTAGTAACGACTTTCGACCCGGTGTATCAATTGTATTAGACGGGTCTGTATGGCGGGTGGTAGATTTTCTCCACGTTAAACCCGGTAAAGGTTCGGCGTTTGTCAGAACAACCCTGAAAAACGTCCAAAGCGGTAAGGTTCTAGAAAGGACTTTCCGGGCTGGGGAAACTGTGCCGCAAGCGACTCTGGAAAAAAGCACAATGCAGCATACCTATAAAGAAGGCGATGAGTTTGTCTTTATGGATATGGAAACCTATGAAGAAGGACGACTTAGCGCAACGCAAATTGGCGATCGCGTTAAATACCTCAAAGAAGGTATGGAAGTCAATGTGATTCGTTGGGGTGAGCAAGTGCTAGAAGTAGAATTACCTAATTCAGTAGTACTAGAAATTACTCAAACTGATCCTGGTGTCAAGGGTGATACGGCTACAGGTGGCACTAAACCAGCCATAGTAGAAACTGGTGCAACTATTATGGTTCCCTTGTTTATTTCTCAAGGAGAACGGATTCGGATTGATACTCGTGAAGATAAATATTTAGGCAGGGAATAAATTTTCTCTTGAATTTAGAGTTAATTGTGATTTAAATCCCTGTATAGGGTTTAAATCCCTGCCTTCATACCATTTTAGATTTTGCGAAAAGTTAAGCCAGTGCGTTGGACGGGTTTCCCGGCTTAGAGCAACTGGCGTTGCGTGGGCGGGTTTCCCGACTTGAGCAAACTTTTCAAGACGGATTTTGGATTGGGAATGACTGTCTGTGTCTGAGTTGTGTCAATCCATCAGTCTCAATCATTTTTAAATTGGTATTACTGAAAAATTCTTAATTTACGGACAGGTTGAGGTAATAAAAGCTGTGCCTTTGGACTTTAATGAAATCCGCCAACTACTGGTAACTATTGCACAAACAGATATTGCAGAAGTAACTCTTAAAAGTGATGACTTTGAGCTAACAGTGCGTAAAGCTGTGAGCTTTAACAATCACGCTGTACCGCCAGCTGCTATTGGTGGTGTAGCGGCAGTGACGACAGTTGCAACCGGAGGCGTAGCACCCACGCTGTCTGCCGAGCGTATTTTAGATAATGCTGTGGCTGGTGCTGGTGTACAAATATCGGGAAATGCGCCTTCAACGATAGATCAAAGATTAGTTGAAGTTGCTTCGCCAATGGTAGGAACTTTTTATCGCGCACCCGCACCAGGCGAAGCGCCTTTTGTGGAAGTTGGCGATCGCGTCCGTCAAGGACAAACGGTGTGTATCATTGAAGCGATGAAGCTAATGAACGAAATTGAAGCCGAAATTTCCGGGCAAGTTATGGAAATTCTTCTCCAAAATGGGGAACCTGTAGAATATGGTCAACCTTTGATGCGAATTAACCCTGATTAAGTATTAATCTATATATGAAATGAGTGATTGTTAACCTTGTCTGTTTTTACGGATCATTCCTGATGAAACAAGCGTTGCCTGTACCGCCGGAAGTGGTGCAACAAGTAGCCGAATATTTCAGCCTGTTAAGTGAGCCGATGCGTCTGCGGCTACTACACTTATTACGGGATGAAGAAAAATGTGTACAAGAATTGGTAGAGGCAACACAAACTTCGCAGGCAAATGTCTCCAAACACCTGAAAGTAATGTGGCAAGCCGGAATCCTCAGCCGTCGCAGTGAAGGCACTTGCGCTTACTATCGGGTGGAAGACGAAATGATTTTTGAATTGTGTAATCAGGTATGCGATCGCATCGCTACAAGGTTAGAACAGCAAGCTCGTAACTTTCGCGTTCTGAATACAAAACTTTAGGTCATTTGTCAATTGTCATTTGTCATTGGTCATTTGTCAGAATAATTACTCTTGACCTTTGACTCTTGACTCTTGACTCTTGACTAAAGCGGATAATTTTTATCAAAGCTTTCACGCGTCAGAGGTTGTTGCAACTCTACGCCTTCACCACCTAAGACATCTAAAGGTTTGCCGTTTACGTCAATGTAAACCTTAGCTTTGGTGTTCAAGCTGGAGGCTGTGTAAACAACTTGTCCAACACGCGCCACCATTGAGGTGCTACCGCCACCACTGGTAAAGCTATCTGATAAATTGACGTGGACTTCATCACCTTTGACATTCAAGCCCAATAGTTTAGTACCTTTGGGAATGGTGGTTGAATCTGTACTGTCGCTTGGCCCTTCTAATAAAGCTTGAAAAGCTCTTTCTAAAGCTTGGTTGGGCTGATTTGCTGCTACTTCAACTGATTTAGGAACTAAAGCAATATTTTTTTCTTGAGGTTTTAACCAGTAAACTTGAGCAGTTTTTTCATTTGGTTGGGTAGTTGTTGGCTGTGTTGGCTGTTGAATGCTTTGATTAGGGTTGGCAGGATTGGTTGTTACAGGGGCTTTGTTTGGCGACTGGGTAGTTGTCAACCAAGCTACACCACCGCTAACGGCGATGACAGCGGCTGATACGGCTGCAACTACACCCGAAGATACGCGATTAGATCTTGGTTCATTATTCATATTAAAAACCTTCTTGACTGACTTAGGGCTGAAATAATGTTTATGTGAAGAGCAGCCTGGTTATGGACGATACTTATAAGTTGAGAGTTTCCAGAGATTTCATCAATAGCTCGATACGCTTAAATAATGCGATCGCTAAATCTAAATAGTCCTTCCTTAATTCTAGAATTTGTAATTTAAATCCGTCATCTGCCAAATTCTATAAATCTCATTGTTTCGTAAGATTTAGGAAATTATTAAGAATTAGGGAACAGAGAACAGGAAACAGGGAACAGAATTTTTATCTATTACCTATACCTGTTTCTCTAACTTTAAAAGTTATCTTGCCTTTAACTGCAAATAACTTGCAGAAGCTGGCTGCTAAATTCTTTAGGGGTTAATTTTTAACTTCTATGGCAGTGGTAATCCATTGTTTTAGTGTAGTAATAACTTCATCAATGGCAATTTCTTGAGACTGACGAGTTGCTCTTTCTACTACTTCAACTTTGCCGTTGGCGATTGCACGTCCGGTAACAATTCTATAAGGTATACCGATTAAATCAGCATCTTTAAATTTGACTCCAGCGCGTTCATCACGGTCATCTAATAATGTTTCAATTCCGGCTTGATTAAGTTCGGTGTAGAGTTTTTCGGCTATTTGCACTTGTTGTGCATCATTAATGTTGGGAATTGTCACAATGGCATGATAAGGTGCGATCGCTACAGGCCAAATAATCCCATCTTTATCGTAAGATTGCTCTACTGCTGCCTGTGCCAATCGAGACACACCCACACCATAGCAACCCATCACCAAGGGTTTTTCTTCTCCTTGTTCGTTAGTATAAGTTGCACCCAAAGCTTGGGAATATTTTGTGCCTAATTGGAAGATGTGACCGACTTCGATTCCTCTAGCACTGTTTAGAGTTTGTTCGGGGTTATGTAAGGAGCGATCGCCTGGTCTAGCTTTCCGCAAATCTACTACACTTTCTGGTAGCTTAAATTGCTGGTTCCAATTTGCCCCAACAACGTGATAACCAGTTTCATTCGCGCCAGTCACGAAATTTTTTAATTCAACGACTGTTTTATCAACTAACCGCACAAATTTGGCTTGGACTTGTTTATTAGCTGCAATATATTCATCACTAATATCTGGCGCAATGTAACCTAAAGGTAGGGATTTCGCCGCCCATGTTTGTTGTGTTTCTGCACTCGGTACATTTAAGGCGATGATTGCTTTCGCACCATAGTTAGCTGCTAACCGCGTTAGTTCATTCTGTAATTTAACTTCGTTGACTTCCTGATCTCCACGAATACTTACCAGTACCAAAACAGTCGCACCATTATCGTAAACTGTTTGGTACAAAACGTTTTTAACTATTTGGGTAGGAGAACATTTCAGGAATTGACAGAGGTTTTCAATCGTATCTGTTCCTGGCGTTTCCCGCTTTTCATAACTAGTAAACGGTGAAGTTTCTGCATCGGCAGGTAAAGACACAGCTTTTTCTACGTTGGCGGCGTATTTACCATCTTCGGTGTAGAGAACTTCGTCTTCCCCAGCTTCCGCCAACACCATAAATTCTGTAGAACCGGAACCACCAATTGCACCAGAGTCAGCTTCTACTGGACGGAATGCTAAACCAGCACGCCGCAGCATATTGCTGTAGGCTTGATACATATCTTGGTAGGTTTTTTTCAGGCTTTCTTCATCGACGTGGAAAGAGTAACCGTCTTTCATGATGAATTCTCGCCCGCGCATCAAACCAAAGCGGGGGCGAATTTCGTCACGGAATTTGGTTTGCAGTTGGTAGAGATGTAGCGGTAACTGACGATAAGAGCGAATCATATCACGAGCGATCGCAGTGATCACTTCTTCATGAGTCGGCCCTAATCCTAATTGTTGCTCACGGCGATCTATCAGGGAAAACATAATTCCCTCGGCTTTGGTGTAAGTATCCCAACGTCCTGATTCTTTCCACAACTCAGAAGGTTGTAATTGGGGTAACAAACATTCTTGTGCGCCTGTGGCGTTCATTTCTTCGCGCACAATTTGAGAAACCTTTTGCAACACCCGCCACATGAATGGGAGATAAGCATAAATACCGCTACCGATGCGACGAATATACCCTGCACGGAGTAATAACTTATGGCTGGGAATTTCCGCATCAGCCGGATCATCCCTGAGTGTAACGAATAACATTTGTGACAGTCGCATCGTTTAATCCCTTCTTAGAATCGTTAATCTCTGTGTCAAATAAAGTATGAAGTATGAAGTATGAAGTATAAAGTGCTTGGTTAATAGTTAATTTTCATATCCCTTCTGCCTTCTGCCCTTCGGGTGACGCTCCTAACGTCGCTAACGCTGCGCTAACGCAGTCGCTCATAGGGGAAACCCCCTACAGCCCTTTGGGCATCCTACGGCGGGCGTTAGCCTCTCCCTTTGGGAGAAGACCGCGCTGTCTCACCTCCTGCCTTCTGCCTTCCCATTACTACTTCAGGAGAAACTTACCTTGTCAGACGTAATTTATCAAGCGCAGCCGCCTCTAGAATTTATCCAGCCAGCGTTTAATCCCTTATTTTTGCGAGTTGTTCAAACGGTTTTACCTAGTTGGATACAATGGCAAACTGCTATTTCCCACATTGAAGCAGACAACGTTGAGATTTTGGCGGATCTTTATCGTGAGTTTCAAGAAGGGAAGGTGCGCTTTTTGTTGGCGTTTCGTCATCCCAAAACAGATGATCCTTTTTGTTTAGGTTACTTGCTGTCTCAACTTGTGCCGAAGGTCGCGCGAGAACAGGGTATAACATTACAATCTCCGATTCATGCTCATTTTATCTACGATCGCGGCATTCCTCTTTGGGCAGGTGAATATGCGGGTTGGGTGGCTTCGCGGTTGGGTGGAACACCTATTCAACGTGGTAAGGCTGACTGGACAGGGTTGCGTTCAGCGCGTGATTTATTCGCTAATGGTAGATTTCCAATGGCTGCTGCGCCAGAAGGTGCAACAAATGGACTATCAGAAATTATGAGTCCATTGGAACCTGGTATTGCTCAGTTAGGCTTTTGGTGTGCGGAAGACTTACAAAAAGCCGGACGCTCGGAACGAGTTTTAATTGTACCAGTTGGGCTGAAATATAGTTATACGACTGCGCCTTGGAGTGCGATCGCGCAATTATTAAGTGAGTTGGAAGCGGCTAGTGGTTTGCCTGTGAATGCGGGAAGAAAAGATAATATTGCTTCAATGGAATTACTTTATCCGCGATTATTGGCTTTAGCAGAGCATTTATTATCTTTAATGGAGCAATTTTACACGCGGTTTTATCATCAAAAGTTGGCAGATGCTCAAACTGTCAGTGAAATTAAAGATAGAAATGAAGCCTTAGCATTAAGATTACAGGCTTTATTAAATGCCGCATTACAAATATCCGAACAATATTTTAACTTGCAAGCAAAAGGTAATTTAACAGACCGTTGTCGGCGGGTAGAACAAGCTGGTTGGAATTATATATTTAGAGAAGATTTTAAGGATATCAAAAAATTATCTTCTGTGGAAGTAGCATTAGGCGATCGCATTGCGGAAGAAGCGACTGCGAGAATGTGGCACATGAGATTAGTAGAAAGTTTTGTAGCAGTTTCTGGTAACTATATTAAAGCGAAACCCTCAGTCGAAAGATTTGCTGAAACGACTTTAATTTTATCGCAGATGATTGCCAAAATTAAAGGTGATAAATCTTTCCAACGTCCGCAGTTAGGTAAGCAGAAAGTTAAGATTACTATCGGACAGCCGTTATCTATATCTGAGCATTATTCGGCATATAAAGAAAGTCGCGCAGGTGCAAAACAAGCTGTGGCTGATTTTACTAATGATTTACAACAGTCTCTGCAAAATTTGATTTTATGAGGAGAATATTTTTTTCACGCAGAGACGCAGAGTCGCGGAGAGTTATTGAGTGAGCATAATCTAAATTTATGCAAGAGGTCGATTAATAATTTTCAGGAAATGGCATCATACCAATGTGTGGATGGCTTAAAGCTAAAAGCCCATTTCCTTCCTGTAAAACCGTGTGAAAACAAGATAAGATGATTGATTGCAGAGCTTCTGCATCATCTTCATTACAGTTTCCTCTGAATCCGATTGCCTTTGCTCCTTGAATAAATTCATCAGTACTTATTTCTGTAAAAACTTCTTCTATGATTGATACAACATTTGCTATATTTTCTGGTTTAACAAACATATTTCCTAAGTAACCAGGAAGTTTATTTGCACGTTGCCAACCTAAACCACCCCATAACATTTCTGTGGCACATACACGATTAGTTATGATTAATTCTAGTTGGGCTTGGCTCATTCTTTGGGAAATAATTGGAGTATTACCTAAAAATAGAGTATCAAAAATTTCTACAAATGCTTTTGGGAAAAAAATATGGTATGTTTGATGTAAATCTTCCCAGTCGAACACATCAGAATTTTGTTGTCTTTGAATCAGACAATCAGGAAAATAAATATTAGATTCATCTAATGTTCGGAAAGGTAGCTGATTCAGAATTTCAGTTCTGATTTTAAGATAGTCTTGTAGGTGATATGCAATTTGCGATCGCTCCACAGCTTGATTAAAAGCTTGAGATACATTCAGTACATCTGAAGGCTCTATTCTAAACAAGCACCAAACTGGATCAGCACTCATAATTTATTGAAATTTCAAATAAATTACACACCTGGGAAGACCTTAGATAAATCTAAAACTAAATCATTGAAGTATGGTAGATTGACTGATTCATTTGGTAGAAATATGAGTTTGCGACGATAACCAAATTGTCCTTGTGAGCTTTGATAAGGTTCGCTGTAACACTCCAAAAAATTATCTACTAAATTAAATATCCAATAATCGAGAATACCCGCTTCAGCATAGATAGATAATTTTGCTTCTTGGTCATATTTTAAAGAAGAATCAGAAATTTCTATTAGTAGTATTACATCGGGTGGACTAGGATGCTCTGTGAAATAATCATCAGAACGATTTTGGACAATTACTAAATCTGGTTCTGGTTCGCTAATATCAGAAATAATAATCGGTTCTTGTCCTCTAAGAGTTGCTTTCCCTGCAATGAGTGTGAATAATTCTCGATTCAAGCGGGTATTACAAACAGAATGCGGTGTACCTTTCGCAGCCATTTCAATAATTTCTCCTTTGATTAACTCAACGCGGTCGTTTTCTGCAAAAAAGCCGAGTTCAGTTAAACGGTGATATTCAGATGTTGTGAAGCGTTTAGCAGTTGAGATACTCATAAAAACTATCTGAATGTATGATTACTTTAATTGTAATCAAGACTGGATGGGGATAAATTCTGGTGCGAGTTTTTTAAGTGCAGCGATCGCGTGTAATTTTACTTGTTCATTCGAGTCTTTAACTAAAATAGTTAATGATGGGATAGCTTGCTGTTTACCTAGTTGTCCTAAAGATAAGGCGATCGCACTTTTGATATTAGTAATTTCTTTTGCTGGATGATGGGAATTCAGGAACTCTAATAAAATTTCTGTAGCTTTTGTAGCTAAATGCGGTTTTTCGACTCGCCCCAAAACGGTGACAATTTCCTGCCACACTTTTTCTGATTGAATTTGGTTGAATGCTTGCTGTAAATATTCCAAACCAGAGAGTGTCCCCACCCAAACTAAAGCGGGAATAATTTCGAGTTGTAAGGTTGTGGGTGTGTGGGGTGACATCAATACTGTAAATAAATGATGGGTAGCAGCATCACCACCAAGGCGAGAAAGGGCTATAGCAGCAGCACAACAAACTTCAATGTTGAAGTCGTAAAGCTTGGTTTGTAGTCGTGTTACTAAATCTAGTTCGGAATTTAAATCAGGGCGAAACCCTAAACCCAACACAGCGATGCGGCGAATTGTCGCCACCACATCATCTAAAGCGTTAATTAGTACAGGTGGTACACGTTCATCATGAAAGCTGCTGAGGGCTTCTAGGGTAGTGGCGCGGACTGCAACTTCAGTATCTTGTACTACAGTCAATAAAGGTGCAATGGTTTCTGGAGTGCGAATATAAGCAAGCGATCGCACTGCCAAAAGCCTTGTATCATCTTGTTTTAAAAGTTGGGAGAGTTCAGTAATTGCTAAACTACCCATTTGTCCTAGTGCTGTAGCGGCGATCGCTTTTAATTCTTCATCTTCGCTAGTTTTGAGCAATTCTACCAAAGGTGCGATCGCCTCTGGATGCTGAAACTCGCCCAAAGTTCGCGCCGCATACCAGCGCAATTCTTCCTCTGTATCTTCATCTTCTAAGATGCTAATCAATGGTGAAATAGCAATCTTTCCCAAGCGCAGTAATACCTTGCTAATATCCCAGCGTTGCTGAAAATCCCCCATTTCTAAAATAGAGAGTGCTAATTCCAGCAAATATTCTGAATGTTGCTCATCATCTACCAAAATCAACTGTTGTAGATATTGAATCAGTGATGACCAGTCAGCACTATCATACGCTGTCTGCGCCTGCATCAAAAGCTGGTTGATATTGCCTTGCATAAAAAGTATGAAATGTGAAATCTGATACTTCAGTTAACCCTTAACTAAAATGGCATCGCCTTCAATTTTAGCGGTGTAAGTTTTGAGGGGTTTTTCTGCTGGGCCTTTCTGCACTTGACCATCAGTGCCATATTCTGCACGATGACAGGGACAGGCAAATTTTTTCGCGTCAGCTTTCCAATCTACGGTACAGCCTTTATGAGTACAGGTAGGGTCAACAGCAATTAAATTTCCTGCTTGAGATGTACCAACCACCAAAACATTTCCGACAGGAGAATTTTTGACTAAAAGTTGCCCATTTTGGTCTAATTCTTTGGCTGTACCTATTTTTTGCCAATCTCCCGATGCTGCTGATGTTGATGTACTGCTTGGTGAAGAACAGGCAGCAATCGCAACTGGTAGGTTACTAGCTATTAAACCTAAACCAACCCAATTAATGAAATCACGACGTTTCATAGTTGTGGAAATTATTTGTAATTAGAGTAACAGCGATCGCCTGCTCTACGGTCAGTGATTTGTAAAAAGTTCACCATCAGCATCATGTTTCTCATTTTTTGCCCATGCTGATGTATAAACCGATGATTTTGCATCACTCACTTTCTCTGTGTGATGCAGAAAACGCATAGATATTATTTACAACTAGCAATTTTACTAATATTTTGTAGCTATTTATACGATTTTAGCAGAGATCTAACTTTAATCTAAAAAGTATCGAAATTGTTACATAAACAATTGCTGTGTTTACTTGGTGAATTTCCCCAATGTAAAAGATTACAAATCTTCTCCCAAACCTTACGAAGTCGCATTTAGTTAAAGACATACTATCCTCTGTCCATTAACCACCTAAGAACGCACTTGAACATTAGAAATCAGCAATAAATAAATATTTAGTTTAAAGTTCCTAAAACTCGTAGAACCACAATCCAGACTACGGGTTGATTGATATTAGGTAAATACTGCCTGAAGTTCTCACTGGATTAACAATAATGAGAGTTAACTCATGACAGATACAGGAACCACTACCAAAACCAGCCTGAATAAGTTTGAAAAATTCAAAGCTGAAAAAGATGGACTTGCCATCAAAGCAGAGATTGAAAAATTTGCTGCCCTCGGATGGGAAGCAATGGATGAAACCGACCGGGATCATCGACTCAAGTGGGTAGGAGTATTTTTCCGCCCAGTTACCCCAGGCAAGTTTATGATGCGGTTGCGGATGCCTAACGGTATTCTCACCAGCGACCAAATGCGTGTATTAGCAGAAGTATTGCAGCGTTACGGAGATGAAGGTAGTGCTGACATTACTACCAGACAGAATATTCAATTGCGGGGGATCAGAATTGAAGATTTACCCGATATCTTCAATAAATTTCACGCCGTTGGTTTAACAAGTGTGCAGTCAGGCATGGATAACGTGCGTAACATCACAGGCGATCCCGTGGCTGGACTAGATGCAGATGAATTGTTCGACACAAGAGATTTGGTGCAGCAAATTCAAGATATGCTCACCAACAAAGGCGAAGGCAACCCAGAGTTTACCAACCTACCTCGCAAGTTTAATATTGCTATCACAGGTGGAAGAGATAATTCAGTTCACGCAGAAATCAACGATTTAGCGTTTGTCCCAGCTTTTAAAGAGGCAACATTCGGGTTTAACATCTTAGTTGGTGGCTTTTTCTCTGCTAAACGTTGTGATGCAGCGATTCCTCTCAATGCTTGGGTAGCACCTGAAGATGTCGTGGCTGTATGTAGAGCCGTTTTAGAAGTATTTCGAGACAATGGCTCACGTGCAAACCGCCTCAAATCTCGTTTGATGTGGCTACTTGATGAATGGGGTATAGATAAGTTTCGCGCAGAAGTTGAACAGCGTTTAGGTAAATCGTTTTTACCTGCTGCACCCAAAGACGAAATTGATTGGGAAAAACGCGACCATATCGGTGTATACAAGCAAAAACAACCAGGATTGAACTATGTAGGCTTTAACGTCCCGGTTGGGCGGTTGTATGCCGAAGATATGTTTGAAATAGCCAGACTAGCAGAAGTTTACGGTAGTGGTGAAATTAGACTGACAGTTGAACAAAACATCATCATTCCTAATATTTCTGATAGTAGCCTCGGAACATTTTTGGCAGAACCCTTACTAGAAAGATTCTCCATCAATCCGGGTGTGTTGGAGCGATCGCTAGTTTCCTGCACAGGCGCACAATTTTGCAACTTTGCCCTCATCGAAACCAAAAACCGCGCCCTAGCCACCATTCAAGCCTTAGAAGAAGACTTAACCTTCACCCAACCAGTCCGCATTCATTGGACTGGTTGCCCAAACTCCTGCGGACAACCACAAGTCGCAGACATCGGCTTAATGGGTACAAAAGCTCGTAAAGATGGTAAAGCCGTAGAAGGCGTAGACATCTATATGGGCGGCAAAGTCGGCAAAGACGCTCATTTAGGAACTTGTGCAATTAAAGGCATCCCCTGCGAAGACTTGCAGCCAGTATTACAAGACTTACTTATCAAGCACTTCGGCGCAAAACTCAAACAAGAAGCCTTGGTTGAAGTGTGAAGTCTGTTCGCCTTTGGCGTTCCCGAAGGGTAGGCTGAAGTCTGAAATTTCAGACTTCTGCTTTATTTCTGAAACTTACGCAAAATCTCTCAAACTCTCATTTCTCTGTGAACTCTGCGCCTCTGCGGTTCGTAACTCCTGCGTAAGTCCTACAAATGACAAATGACAAAGGACAAATTAATGACCAATCTTTCCCGCAGAAAATTTATTTTCACCACTGGTGCAGCAGCAGCGGCTTCTATTGTTGCTCATGGTTGTTCAAGCAATACAGCCTCTAACGGCGGGAATGCACCATCCGCAGCACCAGTAGCCAATGTCACCTCTGCTAATGCTCCCAAAGTAGAGACAACCAAAGCCAAGCTAGGATTTATTGCTCTGACTGATTCTGCTCCTTTAATTATTGCCAAAGAAAAAGGTTTCTTTGCGAAATATGGCATGACCGATGTCGAGGTTATCAAACAAAAATCTTGGCCTGTCACCCGCGATAACTTAAAAATCGGTTCTGCTGGCGATGGTATTGATGGCGCACATATCCTCAGCCCCATGCCTTACCTGATGACCATCAACGATAAAGTGCCAATGTATCTCTTGGCGCGGTTGAATACCAATGGTCAAGCGATTTCCGTTGCGAATAGATTCAAAGAACTCCAGGTCAATTTACAAAGCAAAGCACTTAAAGAAGCCGCTAATAAAGCTAAAGCTGACAAGAAATCTTTGAAAGCAGGTATTACTTTTCCAGGCGGTACTCACGATTTGTGGATGCGTTATTGGTTAGCTGCTGGTGGTATCAACCCAGATCAAGATATGGTTTTGGAACCTGTACCACCACCACAAATGGTTGCCAATATGAAAGTCAATACAATCGATGCTTTCTGTGTGGGTGAACCTTGGAACGCTCAATTGGTCAGCCAAAAAATCGGTTATTCAGCCCTAGTTACAGGTGAGTTGTGGAAAGACCATCCAGAAAAAGCCTTTGCTATGCGGCAAGATTGGGTTGATAAAAATCCCAACGCTACACAAGCAATATTGATGGCAATTCTAGAAGCGCAACAATGGTGCGACAAGGCAGAAAACAAAGAAGAAATGTGCAAAATCTGTGCTGACCGTAAATACTTTAACGTTGCAGCAGCAGATATTGTTGAGAGGGCTAAAGGCAATATTGACTATGGTGATGGGCGGACAGAAAAAGAATACCCCTATCGGATGAAATTCTGGGCTGATAATGCTTCTTATCCCTACAAGAGCCATGACATTTGGTTTTTAACTGAAGATATTCGCTGGGGCTATTTGCCAAAAGATACCAAAGTTAAAGAAATTGTTGACCAAGTAAATAAAGAAGATTTATGGAAGAAAGCAGCTAAGGCTCTTGGTGTACCTGATTCCCAAATTCCTACCAGCAGTTCTCGTGGGGTGGAAACTTTCTTTGATGGGGTGAAATTTGACCCAGAAAAACCAGAAGAATATTTGCAATCTTTGAAAATTAAGAAAGTCTAATTTCTCACAATTATCCCAACTATCACAACAAAATTTAGCACACTGTATTACCACGGAATTATAATAAAATGGCAGCTGTTATTGGAAATCGCACCTTCAGAAAAAATCCCCAAAAGGCGATTAATAAATTTATTACTCAAAAAGTTATCCCGCCTTTGGTTGCATTAGCTATCTTTCTAATTATTTGGCAATTACTTTGTTTGAACCCTGGCTTTAAATTACCTGGGCCAATAGAAACATTTACTGAAACTTTTGACCCTTTTATTATTCATCCATTTTTTGACAATGGTGAAAGTGATAAGGGTTTGGGTTGGCAAATTCTCAGCAGTTTAGGAAGGGTTGGTTTAGGTTTTTCATTAGCAACGGTTGTCGGTATCACATTAGGAATTTTAATTGGTGCTAATCAATTTGTATACAATGCGGTAGACCCCATATTTCAAGTATTGCGAACTGTACCGCCGTTGGCATGGCTACCAATTTCTTTGGCTGCATTTCAACAAGCTAATCCTTCAGCAATTTTCGTAATTTTTATTACTTCGATTTGGCCGATTATTATTAATACAACTGTTGGAGTGCAGCAAATTCCCCAAGATTATGTGAATGTTGCAAGAGTTTTAAAATTAAGAGGCGCAAAGTATTTCTTTAAGATTGTGTTTCCGGCGACTGTGCCTTATATTTTTACAGGTTTACGGATTGGGATTGGATTGTCTTGGTTGGCAATTGTTGCGGCGGAAATGTTAGTTGGGGGTGTAGGTATTGGTTCGTTTATTTGGGATGCTTACAACACGACAACTGAAACTAATTTGAGTGAGATTATTTTGGCATTAATCTATGTTGGTTTAGTTGGATTAATGTTGGATAGATTGGTGGGTTTTATTGCTAGTAAGATGGTGGCAGAACAGAAGTAGTCAACAGTTAATATTCTCTATTAAACGAACCGCAAAGGGCGCGAAGAGCGCAAAGAGAGAAAGGAAGTGCAAGTTTATAGAGAACGAGTATTAAAGACAAATGACAAAGGACAAATGACCAATGACTACTACTTTTGTTGAAGTTGACCACGTTGATAGAATATTTGACTTACCTAATGGTGGTAAATATATTGCTCTGAAGAATATTGAGTTAAAAATCCGCCAAGGTGAATTTGTTTCTTTAATTGGACATTCTGGTTGCGGGAAGTCTACTTTACTTAATATTATTGCTGGTTTAGATAGAGCCAGTATTGGCGGTGTGACGTTGGAAGGTAAGGAGATTAGAGAACCTAGTCCCGACAGGATGGTGGTGTTTCAAAATTACTCGTTGCTTCCCTGGTTAACGGTGCGGGAAAATATCGCTTTGGCTGTGGATGAGGTTTATCAAAATAAGTCTAAAAGCGATCGCACCCACATCATCGAAGAACATATCGATATGGTGGGCTTGCGTTTGGCAGCTAAGAAACGTCCCAGTGAGTTATCTGGTGGGATGAAACAACGAGTTGCGATCGCTCGTGCTTTGGCTATTCGTCCGAAGTTGTTATTGTTAGATGAACCGTTTGGTGCTTTAGATGCGCTCACACGGGGGAGTTTGCAAGAACAATTAATGAAAATCTGCAACGAGTATAATGTTACCTGCGTGATGGTAACTCATGATGTAGATGAAGCATTATTGTTGAGCGATCGCATCGTTATGCTCACCAATGGCCCAGAAGCGCACATTGGTCAAATTCTCGAAGTACCAATTCCTCGCCCCCGTCAACGTTTGGAAGTAGTAAATCATCCCAGTTATTACAATCTGCGGAATGAGATGATTTACTTCCTCAACCAGCAAAAGCAATCCAAGAAACGCAAAGCGCAGCAAACAGCCGCATCTGTGGCGGTATCTCCAAGAGGTTTAGAAAAACTCAATCTCGAAATTGGCTTTCTACCTTTAACTGATTCTGCACCTTTAATCGTGGCTCAAGAAAAAGGTTTCTTTGCCCAATATGGTTTAGAAGTCACCCTCAGCCGTGCAAGCAATTGGAATGAAATCGCCAAAGGCGTAGCGACAGGCAAATTAGATGCAGCCCAGATGGTTGCAGGAATGCCTTTAGCACTAACTTTAGGCGCAGGTGGTAAAACACCAATTCCTGTTGTCAATGCGCTGAATCTTTCCCGGAATGCTAACGCTATCACCTTAAGCAAAAGATTGTATAGCGAAGGTGTAAGAAATCTAGGCGATCTCAAAGCTGCGATTAACGCTACTCCCGACCAAATTTTGACCTTGGGAGTTGTGCATCCCACATCCATGCAGAACTTAATTCTGCGTTATTGGTTAGCGGCTGGTGGTATCGATCCTGATAGAGATGTGAGTTTAACTGCGATCGCACCCACAGAAATGGTGGCTCAACTCAAAGCCGGAACCATTGACGGCTACTGTGCAGGCGAACCTTGGAGCCACATGGCCGTTCATGATGATGTAGGATTCATCGCAGCCACCGCCTTAGAAATTTGGTCAGGACAGCCCAAAAAAGTCTTAGGTGTGCGCGAAGACTGGGCGCAGCAGTATCCAGAAACCTATCTAGCTCTCGTCAAAGCCCTGTTAGAAGCTTGCAAATACTGTGATGACCTCCGCAACCGCGAAGAAATCCTTGACTTAATTTGCCGCCCTGAATACCTCAATATCAATCCTGCATACGTCCGCCCAGGCTTCACCGATCCCTACGATCGCGGCGATGGTACCCAACCCCAATCACTCACAGCCTACAACCAGTTTTACCTCAACAAAACCAACTATCCCAACCGCACCGAAATCTTATGGATGGTAACTCAACTATCACGCTGGGGCTTAACACCCTTCCCCAAAAACTGGGTAGAAGTTATCGAAAGAGTCTGCCGTGCAGACATCTTTGGTGCAGCCGCCCGTGACCTCGGCTTACTTGATACCGGATACGACGACCCAATTCACCTATTCGACGGTAAAGTTTTTAACTCTTCAGACCCCCTAGAATACCTCAAAAGCCTAGAAATCAAACGAGACATCCGTATAGAAGAAGTCTTTATTTAATCATTCGTCCTTTGTAACTCTCTCATCTCCCTCAAACTCTCCGCGCCTCTCCGCCTCTGCGTGAGTAAATAATAAATTCAGAAAAATATCATGCAATTAGTAAATAAAACTCTCAAACAACCACAAACCAAAGCAGACAATTTCCTCGTCATCGAAGGCGTAAGCAAAATTTACGCCACCCCTGAAGGCCCCTACACCGTCCTCGATGGCATCGACCTCAAAGTTCGTGAAGGCGAATTTGTCTGCTTAATTGGTCACTCTGGCTGCGGTAAATCCACCCTCCTCAACATGATTTCCGGGTTCAACACACCCACCGATGGCGTTGTTATGCTGCAAGACCAACCCATCACCGAACCAGGCCCAGACCGGATGATGGTATTTCAAAACTATTGCTTACTGCCTTGGCTGAGTGTATTTGAGAACGTTTATTTAGCTGTCGATTCCGTATTTCCCAAAAAGCCCCAAGCCGAAAAACGCGCCATTGTTAGAGAACACTTAGCAATGGTGGGACTCACCGAAGCCGCAGACAAGAAACCAAGTCAAATTTCCGGCGGGATGAAACAGCGAGTTGCGATCGCACGCGCCCTTTCTATCCGTCCCAAAGTCTTGATTCTAGATGAACCCTTCGGTGCATTAGACGCAATCACCAAAGAAGAATTGCAAGAAGAATTACTCCAAATCTGGAGTGACCATCAAGTTACCGTGCTGATGATTACTCACGATATTGATGAGGCGTTGTTTCTCGCCGACAGAGTGGTGATGATGACAAATGGCCCAGCTGCTCAAATCGGTGAAGTTTTAGAGATTCCCTTCGGCCGTCCCCGCAACCGTCGCCGCATTATGGAAGACCCTGAATACTACAACTTGCGGAACTACGCTTTAGATTTCCTTTATCGTCGGTTTGCTCATGAAGAGTAGTCAATAGTGTCAAGAGTCAATGGTCAATAGTCAATAGTCTATGACTTACTTATAAACCCTCTCAAACTCTAATTTCTTTGTGTCCTTTGCGTCCTTTGCGGTTCGTTTTTCTTTTGTAACTCTACTCCCCAACGCCCCACTCCCCTAAAATCAGGAAGATTGGAATGTTAAAAAATTTATTTTCATTCAGGGATCGTTATCGCATCTTACATCAGACTTGGTTTGCATTTTTTCTCACCTTTGTCTGTTGGTTTAACTTTGCTCCTTTTGCTACCACGATTGGCAAGGAACTAAGTTTAGCACCTGAGCAAATTAAAACTTTAGGAATCTGTAACTTAGCCTTAACGATTCCAGCGCGGCTAATCATTGGGATGCTGTTAGACCGTTTTGGCCCCAGGATTACTTATTCGATATTGTTGGTATTTGCTGCTGTTCCCTGTTTAGCGACGGCGTTATCTCAGGACTTTAACCAATTAGTCATCAGCCGTTTATTGATGGGAATTGTCGGTTCCGGGTTTGTCGTCGGTATCCGCATGGTAGCTGAATGGTTCCCACCGAAAGAGATGGGAAGCGCGCAGGGTATTTATGGCGGTTGGGGAAATTTTGGGGCTTTTGGTGCAGAGTTTGCCTTACCGATGCTTGCTATTGCTACTAGCTTCTTGGCTGGTGGTGGGTCTAACTGGCGGTTGGCGATCGCTCTTACTGGTATCATTGCCGCTATCTATGGCGTAATTTACTTTAATACCGTTCAAGATACGCCTACTGGCAAAGTCTACAAGCGACCTAAGAAAAATGGTGCTTTAGAAGTTACCAGCGTCAAAAGTTTCTGGGCAATGATAGTCTCAAATTTTGGTTTGATATTTGCCCTTGGTTTATTAGCTTGGCGGTTAGAACAAAAAAATATTCACTTTTTGACTCTGAGCCAAATGTATTTAGTTTGGTTAGTATTAGCTGGATTATTTGCTTACCAAACCTACAAAGCTTACGAAGTTAACAAAGAACTATTAACTGGCAAGAAAACTTACGCTCCCGCACAACGTTATAACTTCAGCCAAGTTGCAATACTCGAATTTACTTATGTAACTAACTTTGGTTCAGAATTAGCAGCTGTTTCCATGCTGCCAGCTTTCTTTGAAAAAACCTTTGCTTTAGAACACGTAGTTGCAGCGATGATTGCGGCAACTTATCCATTTTTAAACTTAGTTTCTCGTCCTAGCGGTGGCGTAATTTCTGATAAATTTGGTTCTCGCAAATGGACAATGACCATTATTTCTGCTGGCATTGCAGTTGGCTATTTGATGGCACATTTTATTAATGCTAACTGGCCAATTGGGCTGGCGATCGCCGTAACTATGTTTTGTGCATACTTTGCCCAAGCTGGCTGCGGTGCAACTTACGGTATTGTCCCCCTCATCAAAAAAGAAGCCACCGGACAAATTGCAGGTAACGTCGGAGCTTACGGTAATTTTGGCGGCGTAGTTTACCTGACAATTTACAGCTTAACCGATGCACCAACCCTATTTTCCACAATGGGTATAGCAGCAATGATTTGTGCTTTTATGTGTGCTTTCTTCCTCAAAGAACCACAAGGCTCTTTTGCAGGTGCGCCGGAAGAATCACCAGAATCTTCAAATCAACAATCAACAATTTTAGCTGAAGAATAACTCTGGAAAATCAAGGATGAAATTAGCTACTAATTAATTTCATCCTTATTCGTTCACCTACATCTGTGTACATCAGCGGTTAATCATTAATTTCTATTACTAAATTACCAAAATTATTTTTATAAAAAACCACAGATGAACACAGATGAATTATCTGTGTCTAGCCTCTAAAAATCAACAGTGGTGTAGCTACATGAGTGAATTTACTAAAACTCTTTGTCCTTATTGTGGTGTTGGCTGTGGTTTAGAAGTTTCGCCGCCAGCGCAACTTAATAAAGCCACTAATCGAGATAGTCAGGGAAATCCGACTTGGCGGGTAAGAGGCGATAAATCGCACCCATCAAGTCAGGGTATGGTTTGTGTTAAAGGCGCAACGATCGCAGAATCTTTAGATAAAAATAGATTACATTACCCAATGGTGCGGGAGTCTTTAGATCAAGAGTTCCGCCAAGTTAGTTGGGATGAAGCTTTTGATCTCATCACCAACCGCATTCAAACTGTGCGCTTCACCCAAGGGACAGAAGCGATATGTATGTATGGTTCTGGTCAATTTCAAACCGAAGACTATTACACAGCCCAAAAACTTTTAAAAGGTTGTTTAGGAACTAACAATTTTGATGCAAATTCACGCTTATGTATGTCCAGTGCGGTTGCTGGATATATTCAAAGTTTTGGTGCTGATGGCCCGCCCTGCTGTTACGAAGATTTAGAGTTAACTGATTGTGCATTTTTAATTGGTACTAACACAGCAGAATGTCATCCCATCATTTTTAACCGACTGGAAAAATACCATAGAAAAAATCGCAAAATGAAAATGGTTGTGGTTGATCCTCGTCGCACACCCACCGCCGAAGCTGCGGATTTACACTTAGCAATTCGTCCCGGTACAGATATTGATTTGTTAAATGGTATCGCCCATTTATTAATGCGTTGGAACTACATTGACACAATGTTTATCGATGACTGTACCAGCAATTTTTCGGCATACGCAGAAGTTATTCGCCACTATCCGCCAGAAGTAGCAGCGCGTCAATGCGGTATCAGTATTGAAGATTTAGAAACAGCCGCCCGTTATTGGGGTCAATCACAACGGGTGCTGTCTTTGTGGTCGATGGGTGTCAACCAATCAAGTGAAGGTACAGCCAAGGTTAGAACTATTATTAACCTGCACTTGATGACTGGACAAATCGGTAAGCCAGGGGCGGGGCCGTTTTCGTTAACAGGTCAACCGAATGCTATGGGAGGTAGAGAAACCGGAGGTTTATCACATTTATTACCCGGTTATCGCTTGGTGAAAAATGACCAGCATCGCGCCGAAGTAGAAGATTTTTGGAGACTGAAGCGGGGACAAATTTCTCCTACCCCTGGTTTGACTGCTTGGGATATGATTACAGGCTTGGAAACTGGCGATGTGGGTTTACTTTGGATTGCAGCTACTAACCCAGCTGTAAGTATGCCAGATTTGGAACGGACTAAAAAAGCGTTATTGCGATCGCCTTTCACAATTTATCAAGACGCATACTATCCCACAGAAACCGCCGCTTATGCCCATGTGTTGTTACCTGCTGCCCAGTGGGGTGAGAAAACTGGCGTAATGACCAATTCTGAACGCCGGGTAACTCTGTGTCAAGCATTCCGTCAACCGCCAAGAGAAGCCAAAGCCGATTGGGAAATTTTCGCGGAAGTCGGACGAAGGTTAGGTTTTGGCGATAAGTTTAACTTTGCTAATTCTGCCGAAGTTTACGCCGAGTTTGCCCAGCTAACTCAAAATCGCCCTTGCGATATGTCGGGTCTTAGTCATGAAAAATTACAGAAACAAGGGCCAACGCATTGGCCGCATCCAAAAGTGGGGAGTAATGAATTTCCCTATTCTCCGCTTCCTAATGCCTCAAAACGCCTGTACACAGATTTACGCTTTCACACCCCTGATGGACGGGCGCGGTTCGGCGCATATTACTCTAAAGGTTTAGCTGAACCACCAGACCCCGATTATCCTTTTGTGTTAACCACAGGAAGGCTTTACGGACATTGGCACACGCAAACGCGTACTGGCCGCATCGAAAAAATTCGCTCGATGCACCCCGAACCGTTTATTGAAATTCATCCCCGCGATGCGGCTAGGTTAGGAATTACCGATAATCAAGTGATAGAAGTACGATCGCGGCGTGGTCAAGCTCATTTTCCTGCAAAAGTGACTAAGGCGATCGCACCTGGTACTGTATTTGTCCCCATGCACTGGGGCGCACTCTGGGCAAATGATGCTGAAGCTAACGCCCTCACCCATCCCGAATCTTGTCCAGATTCTCTGCAACCAGAATTAAAAGCTTGTGCAGTCCAACTAGTGCCAATTTCTATAGAAGTTACAAGCAAAAATTATCAACTCCAGTCGTCGCAATGGTGATCTGCTTGGTATATCCTTAAACAAGAAATTGGTAATTAAGAATTATACTTAGTAATTCAATCAATAGACATTAGTCAATGATGATAATTTGAAACACTCATCATTACCAATTTATTGTTGAACTAAAACCAGGATGCACCAGATGAAAAAATTATTCAAAAACATCTTCGGAGTATTTACCGATGAAGGCTTCATGCACGTTATCGAAAACGTCGAGGTTATAGTTTCTAAGGTTTTATCTGTGTTAATGGTGCTAGTAATATTAGTAGCGATCGGAGATTTAGGTGCTTTTTTGATTAAAGAGTTATTTGATACTCCTTATGGAAAATTCAATACAACATTATTTAAAATATTTGGCTTGTTCTTAAATATTCTAATTGCTTTAGAAATCCTCGAAAATATCACAGCTTACCTACGCAAACACGTATTCCAAGTAGAATTAGTTATTGTAACTTCTTTAATTGCTGTCGCTCGTAAAATCATTATTCTTGACTTAGAAAAAGTCACAGGAATTGATATAATCGGCTTAGGTATAGCAATTTTAGCTTTATCTATCAGCTATTTAATAATTCGTTCTAGTAATTCCCATAAATCCCACTAACTTCTATCTCATAAATGAGATGTTTATATTTTAATAAATGTTTTTATAATATTATAAATAGTGATTTGTGTTCACTATAGGACTCATATTTGATTTCTCAAAAAACCTCAGTACACTTTTCTTCCTTCTTATCTGTTTCCTTTTCCCTGTTAAGAGTTCCCTTCCTACGCAAATTATTGCAGGAATCAAAGCGGATTCCTATAGTATGTTTTAAAATTACCTAAAGTATGACAACCTTTTTTGAATTTGAAGCAGATTTTGTCACTTCTCTGCGTTGTATACCTATGCAGGTGAGATATAAATTAGATACTTGTGGTATCAAACTCAAGCTATCAGATTGGTTGCAGATGACTCAAGATGAGCGTGAAGCTTTATTTGAACTGCCTTGCACCACACAAACAGAAATTGAAACTTATAAAGAATATCTCCAGCAACTAATTTTAGAAAGGACAGGTACACCTGTGGCACAACTACCTGTAGATCCTTATCCTGTGTGGATGGACTCTAGTAATTTGCCAGTTACTTTGCAAGAAAAAGCCCAAGAACTAGGCGTAAACTTAACCTTAGAACAATGGGCGGCTTTAACTCCCCTACAGCGATTTGCATTGATTAAACTCAGCCGTCCCAGCCACGAAAATAAAAATTTTCCTAATGCCATAGCAGAATTTCATTTGCTTTAATTTTAGTCAATGGTCAATATTCAAGCTTCAATAGACTATTGATCCAAAACTAAAAACTGAGGATAACAACATGGCAGCTAAGAAAATCTTAATGCTTGTGGGCGATTTTGTGGAAGATTATGAAGTGATGGTTCCTTTCCAAGCTTTGCAAATGGTAGGACACACTGTTCATGCTGTTTGTCCCAACAAAAAAGCAGGTGATAAGGTAAGAACCGCTATTCACGATTTTGAAGGAGACCAAACCTATAGTGAAAAACCTGGTCACAACTTTACTTTGAATGCGACTTTTACCGAGGTAGATGTTAACACATACGATGCGCTTGTAATACCCGGAGGCCGCGCACCAGAATACATACGCTTAAATCAACAGGTGCTAGAAATTACTCGTCACTTTGCTCAAACAAATAAACCTATTGCGGCCATTTGTCATGGCTTGCAGTTATTAGCTGCTGCTGATGTACTGCAAGGTAAAAGTTGTACAGCCTATCCAGCTTGTAGTCCAGATGTGCGTGCTGCTGGTGGTATTTATGTACAAATCCCAGTTGATGAAGCCGTAGTAGATGGAAATCTCGTAACAGCACCAGCTTGGCCTGCACATTCTCGTTGGTTAGCAGAATTTCTGAAAGTACTGGGTACTAAGGTCGAACATCCAGAAGTGGCAAAAGTTTAAGAATGAAAGCAAAAATTAGTTAAGCCTTATACTTTAAAAAGTATAAGGTTTCTTATTCTTTTTTTGGATAGCTAATTTTATATTTTCTCCATCACTCAAGATGTGGCAAATACTACTAAAAATTCCAGAAATTACCGTACATTTTTTGCCTGTAGGCTTTTCAAAACATCATATTTATGTATTAAGAAAAATATTTCTTAGCAAATAGGCACATAAGACACTCCAATTAGCCATAATGCTTGTCAATATTGAGTTAGATAATTTTAAATTTTGTATGAGAAAATTTTGAATTTGTTAGCAGAGACTAAAGCTATAGTGGATTTAGCAATTCTGCTGTTGGTATGGCTAAGGTTCAGTCATCCTGCCAGAATATTTGATGAATTAGTTTGGGAAGACACTCTAACTCGATGACAGGCAAAAACGCAAGACATAACGCTTTTCTGCGGCTGGTGTCTGGTAATACAGCAGCTTTTGGTTCAGAATCTCGTTACGCACTACATGCAAGTAAAGAGATGGTAATTGGACGTGACCCCAGCTGTCAGATTGTCTTGGATGCCATGACATATCGAATGGTATCTCGTCGTCATGCTGCGGTTCGTCCTCTATCTTCGTCTCCAGATAATAAATTTACTTGGGTAATTTGTGATTTAAATAGTGCGAATGGTACTTATCTCAATGGTGAACGTTTTTATGGGTGCCAAGAATTACAATCAGGCGATCGCATTGCTTTAGGTAGTGATGGCCCACAATTTATTTTTGAGTATGACTTAATACCTCAACCGACAATGATGACGAAACAAAACGCATCATTGCCTTCAGCCGCTAACTACCAGAATCACACCCAAATCAAGCAGCCTGATTCAGTTAGCTTTACACAACTTTTTCCGATTATTTCTACTGGTAAGGATTTAACAAGTAAAGCTTACCTTGTCCCAGGAATACTCACAGTAGTTTTTGTTGTGCTAATGTTTGCGACTGTTGGTAGACCCCAGGCTAACCAAGTCATTGTCGCCAGTTATATTGCCTTTGTTGTTTACTACTTTGTTTATCAATTGTGTGGTAAGCAAAAGCCTTGGTGGGTACTGGTTGGTACAGCGCTGACAACAGCATTAATTTTACTGAGTCCTGTCTTAGAATTATTTATCTTTGTGTTTCGCGGCGTTCTGCCAGGTAATTTACCTTCACCCCAAGATTCTACTACATTGACTGAGTTGCTAGTACGAATGTTCTTTGGTGCAGGGTTGATGGAAGAATTGCTTAAGGCCTTACCTGTACTGGGAGCTTTTGTGATTGGCAGACAATTGCCTTCACCTTGGCGAGAACGCATAGGTGTGTGGGAACCTCTAGATGGCATTCTCCTAGGAACAGCTTCAGCTTTGGGGTTTACTCTGTTAGAAACTCTTGGACAGTATGTACCAGATATCACACAAAATGTTAGTCAACAGGTAGGTATTGGTGCGGCTGGCCAATTAGCCGGCTTACAATTGCTGATTCCTCGCGTTTTAGGCTCTGTTGCTGGTCACATGGCTTATAGTGGCTACTTGGGATATTTTATCGGTTTGGCTGTTCTCAAACCGAGTCAGAGTTGGCAAATTCTCTCGATTGGTTATCTAAGCGCATCCGCACTCCACGCTTTATGGAACGCAACAGGTTCTATTAATGCTTTGTTGTTAGTAATTGTTGGGGTTTTATCTTACGCTGTTTTGATGGCGGCAATTTTAAAGGCAAGGGCATTGTCACCAACGCGATCGCAAAATTTCGCTACTCGCTTTCTCGGCCCCAAATAAATCTCAGATAAAATTATCAACTAAAGGGTAGAAGTAGCAAATTTACTTTCTGCCCACCTTTTCCTGTGATTATGAAACTAGGTTTTTTGAACTCAAAGATTGTTTCTATCTCAAGATAGATTGCTTCGCTATAAAAATTGCTTTAACTTAAAAATACTCTAAGTATCTTCTATCTAAAGAAAGATATACCCATCTAAGGATAGATTAGGATAAAGACTAATCATTTATTGATATCAGCAATACAAATGCTACCTGAGAGAAAATCCAGTGGCTCTGGCGATTTCATCTCAGCCCATAATTTAGACAGTCAAAGCAAATTTATATTTAAGCTTCATTTTCCAATTTGTCTAGCTGTCTGAGAGCATAATAGGCGATCGCCACACTAACTTTAGCTTGCTCCATTTCTGATAAAGTCGCCCAATCCCGATTTTTAATTTTATTCATAACTGATGCTAGGTTTTGCTGTTCACTACTACGCATCGCATAGGCATAAGGACGAGCGAAAACTGCTAGATCGTCTGTTTCCCATGTAGGCAATACTGTTTGAACACACTGCACTAACTGTTCATTGATTGATTGCTGCACGGCTGCTACTTCTGTAGCTTTCTGAGCGATCGCCTTTAGCCACCCTTTTGGTACTCCAGTCGCAAAAGTATGTAAAGTTTCACAAAGACTGTCTAAAATGCTGGCATTTGTATTACAGTTGTAATCACCACAATTTGCCGCTTGAGACCATAAATTATCTAAATTTCCGTAAAAAGATTGCGCTCTAGTATTGAGTTCTTCCTCCAAAACATCCTGCATAGCAAACTGCTTTTCTAATTCATCAAAATATGTCTCTGCTTGATCATCAGCAGGATTCCAAGGATAAGCTGCATCTTCGGGTTGGAGCAGTAGTTCGAGGAACTCTAATTCCACTTGAGTTACCGAGGATGAGAGATTGTGGGAATTGTTGATTTTTTTAATCATTTTTCGACTCCTGATGAATTATTTCGCAGTACTGACTGCTACAAGTTGTAAATTACAATTTCCGCAAAAATTAAACTGATTTTATTTAGCAATTGAATCAGAAAAATTATGTCAGAGCCAGCATAAGGCAGGAAGTATACAATTCACTGCAATTTTTATCCTGAAAGAATGCTTAATTTTCAATAACAAACTCCCAAGTTTCATTGCTAGAATTCCCAAACTTTAACTTGCTACCAGATTGTAAAGGTACTTCCTCCCGAAGGATTTGTTGCCAACCATTAGAGCTTAAACACCAAGTTGTGCCGTAAGTTGAGAGATCTTGTAAATAATAAGTTTGTACTGGAGTAGTGCCAGCAAAAGTATTTCGGCATAAAATTTCGGCATGACGCTTAGAAACTGATGGTTCGGGAATTACAATATCATTGTCTTGAGTACGACCAATGCGCGTTACACCTGCTCGCAAAAACCAAGTTCTACCTCCTGGGGCAAGCGATCGCAAACAAGCTTTAGAAGTAGCAATATTTATATTGACAATTGAAATATCTGGTAACTCTGTAATTCCCTCATCAATGCTTTTAACAAGTTCGCCATTGAAATCTGGATGTAAATACAGAACTGGTAAAGTCCAAGCCGGTTGGTTGAACTTATACAGTGTTAACATTTCTTGTCGTGCTTCCGCCACAGCTTCATCAATTGGCTTGCGCGATCGCAAAGCTGCCGCAAAAGCTTTAATAAAACTGTGACTTTCATGGTCAGCAATTACATCTCGCATTCCCAAAACTGCTGGTACACCATGACGAATTAGTACTTCCGCTAAACTACTGGCGGGAATTGCTTGGTGATTAACTGCTGCTGGTTGCGCTCCCCAACAAGCGTTAAAAACAGCTAATTTTAGTCCACTCCGAGTTAATACTTGCGCTAATTCTATGCCATTGAGTGTCTTGCTAGGACGTAAAAACAACAGTCCTCCATCTGGGCCAGGCAATCCATGACCAGCGTAAAAAAAGACATTGTAAGCCTTAGTTTCTAATTCTTGAATCAACTCTTGTGGCGTTGGTTGAATCAGCGTTTTCACCATACAAGGAGCAAATCCTGAGTAATTATAGTTTATTTGCGGTTTATTCTCCAGAATTTGTTGCAAAATAATTGCTTCTTGTTCGAGTTGCAAGTTTTCATCATGACCTAAAACCAGCAAGATATTTATAGCCTGATCCGTGCGTAAGAATGGCAAAGGTTCAACTTCACTTGTGGTGCGGCTAAACAGCAAATCTTGGGCGAGAGAAATTGCTGATTGTCCGGGTTGGCGCTGCATAATTTCCCAAGGCAAAGCGATCAAATCTGGGTCACGAATTTCTAGTTGAAAGCGCAAACGTGTATTCTGTCCCATCGCCATTCCACAACTGCGTTCGAGACTATTGAGAATTGGCCCATCAAATACCCAACGCCACAAATATAGCCCTAAGTATTGCATTAGACGACCACCGTAACCAGGCATGTGACCAGAATTTGTCGAACCTAAGTTAAACGAGAGAGGGTTTGCAGGTTGTGGTGCTGTGTTGGCTGTAACATTTAAACCGCTGTGTCCAGCAAACATTTGCTGCCACTCTTGCCAAATTTGATTTAGTTCTGAAGGCCATACACAGTCACGCAGAACATAGCCACTAGGATAGGGGGCTTTGACCACCCAAATGGCAAAGCTATCTGTGCCAGTATTGATGAGACGGGCGATCGCTAAGTTCAGGGATGGCATGGGTTCTTTAAATTAAAAGGTAGAAACCAAGGACTTGCGATAACAATTTTCCATGAGGAAAACTTTTTGCCTGGAAGTTTTAAATCTGGTTATTAAATGTATTATTCCAGGCTTCTACAAGTTTATCGAGTATTGGTCGCATTTTCACTGATATTATTTTCCTGGACTTTAGCGAGACGCAGGAGTTTCACTATCTGGGGGTTGGGATAAATTATCACAACTGCTAGTGTCGGTTGATTTTAATACCGTGATGCCTGGACGTTGGAGTTGAGCTAAGGTGACACGTAGTGGTTTGTCAGGTTGAGGAGATAAAGTATTTTCAGAAGGGCAAAGCCGCAATTTAATCACAGATTCCTGAGCATTGGGTGTATCTCCCGGTTCGACTTCAACCACTTGGAGAAAACTACCAGCTTCTAACTTCTGATCATCCAAAGTAATTGCTTGGCTATTAGTAATTACCCAACCCGAAGCAAGGTTATTGAGCGATCGCGCATTTGTGGCAGCAGGAGTTGGCTGTAAAGTAGGGCTAGAATCTGTCGTTAATAACGGTGATGACATAAACAGTCCACGCACCAGCAGCCCTAAAGAACCTGCGGCGATCGCGATAATCATTGGCACAATTAAATGGAGTGGTAGTTGCTGAAAAGAACTAGGCTTATTTTTAGGAATTAAAGTTTTTTGCTCTGAAATGTCTTCTAGTAAGGTAGGTTGCAGCGGCTTAGGTGTAACTTTGGCGGTTGTGATGGTAGGAGGCTGAACAATAACTGCTTTGAGAGTTAGCTCTGGCTCAACATACTGAACTTGATAATGAACTAAAGCGATCGTCACATTATCATGGCCATTTTTGGTGTTAGCAATTTCCAGTAATTTGTCAGCCACTGTTACTAAATCTGTTTCTTCGGTCAAAATTGGTAAAATTTCTGTTTCCCAATATTCTTCCACACGGTCAAAATCACTTAAACCATCAGATGTCAACAGAAAAACAGCATCCTCATCTAGAATAAACCTCTGTGCTGTTGGATGTAACGCTGCACTGGAACTCATTCCTAATGCTTGAACCAAAGAACCAGATCCACTCTGTTGCACAGCCTCACGATAAATGGCATATCCCAAACGTACTTCCCTAGAAGCAACATCATCATCAAGGGTGACTTGGTAGCAAGCATCCCGTGTAATCCAATAAGCGCGACTATCCCCAACATGGGTAATGTACATTTCATGGGCCACTGGCAATGCCATTACCAAGGTTGTACCCATACGTTTTCTACCCTGACGATTTTCACTGTCATTGCGTTGGCTGATTTTATCATTGGCAACTGCCACAGCTTGCTCTAGGTCTGCCAGCAACAGTGATGGTTCTATATGGTTAGAAGGAACTTTTGTGAGTTGTTGTACTTGCTGTTGAATTGTTTCAATTGCTAAATTAGATGCGACATTACCGCCTTCGTGTCCACCAATTCCGTCACAGACAATAGCCAAGGCTGTAGCTTGTGGAGGTTTACTCAACAGTGTGCCACTGGGTGGGTAACAGGCATCTTCGTTGCGTTGTCGTTTAGGGCCTGTATCAGTTTTAGTGATAATCTTAATTTTTGGCGATTGCAATTCCCCTAATTCTGCTAATCCGCGGTCTAAAACTGAGATTAGTACTTCAGGTGAATTGATTTCTCCTTGAATCAGATAACTGCTCACTTGGTTAACAAATTCTGCGATCGCTGGTTTGGTATCTGGCAATAACTGCTGCCAAAAATCGCCTAAATGTGATAACTTTGGTGCTGTTGAGGTATCAGAACGTAATTCTAATAAGCGGACTAAAGACCCTTCTACTCTTAATATGTGCGTATCAATTAAGCTAGAAGCAACACCTTCACTGACCAAGGGTTGCCACAGATGAGCTAATTGCCATAGCCAGTTCATTTGACGCATGGATGTAGCTGTGCGCCAAGCAGTAGTTAACTGGGGACATAACCTTAATTGTGAGTCTGTTGTTGGTTCTGTTAATAACGGCGGTTTTTCTAAAAGTAAAATTTCTTTGTGAGAGCGTCCATCCTTTAGAGACAGCACACCATACACCTGCGGTATATGCAAGCTGTAGGGGATTAGTCTTAAATAAGCTCTGATAGTTTGTACTTTTTCTGTTTCTAATCCTTGAGGGAGTAATCCAGGCTTAGTATCTAAAACCACAGATTTATTTAGGACTAAATAGCGATCGGCTAATATTTCTCCAGGACTACCCACATTTAGAACATCACCCACAACCCAGAGATATCGTTTGGGTAAGGGTGTAGAACATCGTTGGCAAAACTTATGAGTCAGGGGATTAGCCGCCTGACAAAGTTCATTTGGGCAGTAGAGGGTTGCCGCATCATTTTCCATAGTGTTCGCACTGATTAGCGATTGGCAATTTCTTCAAAAGCATAGGCAGTGAGCAGTAACTAGGCTGCTCTTAATTTCTGCAAACAGACGCATCCAACTGGGGATCATGATTCTAGCTGGGAAATACCAGTCAATGCTAATACTTGGTTTAGGAAATTTATGCAAATATCACACTCCTTGGCCAATTCTACAGCCTCATCATAACTTTTATTGTTCTAGGACTTTCCGTTGCCATAACAACTAACTTTAAACCCTGTCAACAAAGCTTAACCTTAACTTATGTGTAATTGGTTGCTGTCAGTCAATTAGAGCATTAGAAAGCGACACATAATACAGATAGATATTTCTTTAGTTTATAGATCAATATAGTTTAGTTAGAGTGAAAAACATCCAACTTTACGCATTGAACTGAGTTATAAACCTCAATTTAAACCAAGCTGACGTGCTTTACTGAACTATATTGGGTGAGCAGTTACAAAGTTTAAATTAAATTTATTTAAGAATTAAAAAGTTAGTTATCAAAATAGCTAACTTGCAGTTATCACTCTGCTAGAGCAAGGATCAAATCTCTAGGGGTTGTAAATTTTTGTTCATTGAGATCAATCAGCAAGTTCTTGTAGCTGGCTTGTAAAGGCCAAAAATTATGCTTCCTTCTAAAAATATGCAAGAGAAGCTGAGATCAAGCATTTGAGCCAAATTATTAGATAGAAGGTATTTATTTTATATCAGGCAATATATTTCAATATTACTAAAACGTGAAAATATTAATTTTTTGCTTGGTGATTGCCAAATAATTGACTGAATAATATATGTAGTAATCAAAACTGCGTCAGATCTTAGACAGAAAAAAAGTAATATCACTTACCATACTTCAAAATAGCAGGGACAACCTCATTTCTCTAAATAGTTAGGAGTGATGTATATTATCACTCCTAACTCATCACTATTGAATAAACAGACCAATGCACAGACAAAAGTTGAGTTTACAACTTCTGTTTAGACTGCTGAGTTATGGGGAGTACCCGCAATTTCTGATTTGTACTTCTGTGCTTCCTGTACATTTTGCTACTACTTCTCATCTAAGGCAACTTGTGGAACTCCCATACTGTAGTTGGTAACACGAGCAGACAGATTGTAGCTGATTTCGCCTTTTTGCAGGAGCGATCGCAAATAATGCTCCAAATCTGAACCAATGCGACGTAAGTTGTAGTCTGTCAGGTCTGCACCACTAGAAGATTCGACCAATTCGTCAAACTTACGATAAATCTTCTGTAGAGCATCTTCATTCCAATTAAATTCGTTGTCTGGGTCAACATCCAACGTTAAAACTTGATTACTGGGAACTAATTCGCCATCCCGGTCAATTTCTGCCGCAAAAATGCGGATATGCCGGGTTGTGGACTTGAGCAGCATTGGATTGTCCATAGAATGGTGTAAGGTTTAAGTTGATTACACTGAAATTATTGTAGACGGTTGCCCAGTCATTAAATCTGCTCTATCCATAAGCTTTCATTAATTAGTCAGTCGTTAATTATTATTCTCCTTCTGCACCTGCCTCTTTCTAAATTAAATTTGGCTGAAACTCTTTGGTGTAAACGCAGGGAATACTCCAAAACTTGTTTTTGTGCAGATTAATAATTTAACCGATCTACCGATATACATATATTGCTTCAAATGTTTATTTTTTATTTTTATACCTAAATTTTTACTTGATTATTTGACTGCTGGAGGTTAACCCCAGCAGTTTCCGTTTGTTTAATACACAAAATTGAGACTTCTTAATGCAGATAAATTCTCTGTTTTGTACTTAATCTTAAGCTGTAAAGTGCTGTATATTTTTCTACTAAAAAGCAATTTTTTACTCTTAATATATTTATTCATCAAAGTCTCCTGAAGTTGTTGATGAAAAAAACTAACATCAAGTGTTTTTACGTAATTATGGTGAAGCTTCCTCTACGTTTAATTAAATTGAAAAAAGACAGCAGATTTACTTACGTATAATTACTAAAAACTCAGTAACAACTCGAACTGTTATTGACGTTAAGATAAAGTTGATGTAAAAACCTTTAAAAAGGTAGAACAACTTCTTACAGAAACTTTATTGTATGGAATCTTAAAAAATGAATAATAGTGATGGCTTACCTAAACTACTTCTGTCAGAAGAAGATCACAACTTAAGCCGTGAAAGACTAGCTAAAAAAACACAGGAGATAGAAATGAAATCCATAGCGGGATAAATTGAAAAAATTCTTAATTTCAGCACTATGGATTCAAAAAAAATATAAAGGATGTTCGTTAAAGATTATTGTCCCTACCCAGATGACCACCAAGTAAAGAAATCTACAAAACTATGAACTCGAAAGCATTACCACGCCAAATAAATAATATTGAAGTAGGTGTTTATGAGTGCGAAATACATCTCAAATTTAGATTGATTGAGGAAAAGAGCCTCTTGGGCGATCGGGAACAATTGTTGCAGGTACTACTAGACGCTTTGACTGAAGGGTCTGATGACTTTTTAGAGACGTTACAAGCTTCTGTTAAGGCTCAGGAGGTCTCGGAATTTAAAGCCTCACCGCAAATGCGTCGCCAACTAATGCGGTTACGCAATGCTGTTGATAATACTCAATAGTAGGCATAGCAACGGTAATTTTTGAAGTTTGCTCATTACCTATGCTATGCCATAGCATTATTAAGCTGTTTTCTTAACCTCACTACGAAGCTGCAAGCTTAAATTTATGTTGCTCTGGTAAAAACTTCATCAATTATCTCTGTTAGCGTTGCTCCTTATGCACCAAGGGTATATTTTGGTAGCTAACCAAATACATTGATGTTTTTGTTTTCAAAGCAGGTTACAGTTTATAAAGTTTTATCTACCAGTATGATTTTTCTAACCAGGGTGTTGCTTTGTGAGGAAAAAGCATTGAACATTGATCATTTTTGTTAATTACTGGAATAATTCAAATATCTGGCAAATATTTATTGATAGCTAATGTATTTGAGCAATTTTAGTTTGAAGCATAACCGAAATTCTGAGTTTTAATGATCTAGCAAAAGAATTTTTGATACAGCATCGGAAGTAGTTAGGTCAGTGTCTGCCAACAATCAATAAAAAAGCTAGGCGTTAGAAGCTTAGAGTTGAGTATTTTTACTCAGCATCCGTAATTTAGTATTCTATGCTTTCAAGTCAGCCCTTTGCTTATAATCAGTGTTTATGGTGGCATCGCGCTTAAGCTTGGTTTTATTGCGCTTTCTAGCTTCTTAATAAACATCCTCTTAAATAAAACAGGGCGAAAAACCCAAACTATGTAAAGATAGTCAAATACGTATAATCCATCTACCACAGTAACAGTGAAATGGGTAGCCGTTTAAGGGTATTTCTGACTCCAAAACAAGACAAAACTCTTTTCAACTTGAGAACGGCAGATGTACCACAGAAAGTAAAAGACAGAGCAGAAGCCATAAGATTGAGCGCACACGGTTGGTACGTAGAGAAAATACCATCTCATTTTGGTTGGACGGCGCAAACGGTTAGAGAAGTGTTGCATAGATGAGAGAAGTTAGGTTTAGAGGGACGGTGGGAAAAACCAGGGCGGGGAGGAAAATCAAGGTAGGTGGAAGCTGACATGGTTTTTTGGAAGAATGTTTAGAGCAAGAACCACGTACATATAACAGCCTTCAATTAGCCCAAAAATTAGAAAAAGAACGCTCAGTAAAATTGAGTCCTGACTGGTTAAGGCAGGTACTAAAAAAAACTAGAAGAGCAAAGTTTGCTAGAGAAGTAACGTCTCAAGAGTATCCAAGAAAGCTTCAGGATTTCGACGGAATCGAAGTTGTTGAATGCGATGAAGTTGATGTTGGCGTAAATCAGAGCGTAATTGTTGCCAATTCTGTACGCAAAAGAGAGCCAAATCCTGGGCTGTAAAACAATGAAGTGCAGTAGCAATGGCTGAAGCTAATTGAACTGTGCCTCGAATTACAATTGATGAAGCAGCGACTTTACGACCAGTACAACGACGTTGATGATGTCGTAAAACACCAAAAGCCTGTTCAAGGTCATTATTGGTTCGAGGTAAACCTTCAACCTCATAACAATGAAAAAGTCCAGACCAATAACTACGAGTAATCTTTAAGAAATGAGTAATACCAGGCTCTAAAGTATCTGCTTTACCTTTCTGATGTGACATGGAATCGAGTAAAGATTGAAAACTTTGTTTGACTTCAATTGCATCAAGGCCAGTTTCGTTGTTCAGAATCTCTGCGGCTTGATAAATCCAGTTATAAGCAACAGTAATTGGAGCAAATAAAGATGCTGTTTGTTCCAGTCCTTTGGAAACAATTTGTTTGAGCTTGATTAAGGGTTTTGGTAAGCCCCTTTTTTAGCCACCCGTTCTAGACTTGCTTCAATTAAACTTAGACGTTCTTGTAGTTTTAATCCAGAAGCGTCTAGGGGTGGACGACCATCATTCGTCAAGGAGCCACGTACAGCTAAACAATATCCACGAACAACTTCAGACGTAGCTTGGTCACACTCATTAATACTACGTTCAATCTGGCGTATACCCCGAACCTGCTTTTTTAGTTCCTTCTTGGCGTGCCTATCCGCTTCATAAATCACCTTGGCTGCTTCCAATAAAAGAGTGAAAATGGCATAAGCCATGAGCTATTCCAGGTAATGCCAGTTCCACAGCTTTGCGAATTGACTGTTGTCCGTCACTTATTACCCCATCAATCTTTACATCAAGAGTATTTTTCACCTCTAATAGTAAAGCGGCCAAATCCTCATTTCTTGACGATAATAAGGTTTTTGCAAGTATTATTTCTCCTGATAAACAATCTCGAATCACCCATAGTACTTCATGCCCAACATCCGGTTGCATCCCATCAATTGCTAATATCAATCTCCCTTGTTTTTTGGCGATGGCTTTAAGTCTTGAGTGGTCACTTAACCACAGTGCGACCAATTCGTCATATCTTTCTAACAGGTAAATAACGCTTCGCTCGCTTACTTCTACACCGCGATTACGAAGTTGTTGATGAATTTGAGGTATGCTTCTGTGTTCTTGATAGCGCAACGCTCCTACCAGTGCAATCACATCTAACCCGAATTCCTGTTGTGGTAATGCCCACGAACCTTCCTGCTCTGGTCGATACTTAATTTTGTAACGCTCACAAGATCTATTTTGACAACGGCGAATTTTCAACAGTAGTTGTATCACTCCTTTAAGAGTTCTCACACGTCGCAGATTGTTGTACTCATTCCACATGGGTTTGCCGCAACTCGGACAATTCTGTTGCACGCATTCTAGTACTTCAGATGATGTCGCTTTTGGTTGAGGGCTTTTTCTTGCCATTCATGCACCACATATTCTCTGTGTTCCCTAGTTTACTTGAATATCTGACCCTCTCTAGCAAACTTTGCGCTTCTAGAAAAAAAGGGGGTCATCTGGAAGCGAACGAGAAAGAGCCACCAAGGAAAGCAAGATCCAGTAGTACAGAAAATCAAACAGGCAGACCTAGAAATGCTGGAATTGGCTGCGGCGGCTGGCGAAATAGATTTAAAGTATTTGGATGAATCAGGGTTTTGTGCTTGGAGTGAACAGAGTTACAGTTACTACTTCCGAGGTCAGCAAAAACGCTTGGAGCAGAGTAAGCGTCGAGGCCGAAGGTTAAGTATTATTGGGTTTCTTCAATCCTTAATTAGCTTTGTCTATGGTTTGGTGATTGGTGGCGTTTCACGCAAATCTTATAATATACAGAGGATGGAGCTTGAAGCAGCCGAAGCCCAACAAACAGGAAGTATCAGAGTAATTGTACAAGACAACGGCCCGATACATCGGTCTAAAGAGGTACAGCAGTTATGGTCAAAATGGGAAGAAATGGGGTTATATACCTTCATTTTTACCTAAATATTGTTCACAAATGAACCCGATTGAACTGGAGTGGCAACACCTCAAACAAGATGAACTAGCTTCTCAAAGTTTTGAGGACGAGTTAGACCTTGCGTATGCTGTGATTGATGGAGTTCAATCTAGAGCAGAGAAAGGAAACTACAGTACCCAACGTGTAAAATTTCACTCTAATTCTTCTGCTTAATTTTTGTTACATACTTATAAATTTTCTCCACGACTTACTTATACCCATGTGCTATGTGCAAGTAGTTTTACTGGAGATTCTTGAAACAGTAGTTGAGTTGTGATGCTGAACCAAAAATCTAAAAATTATGATGAAGTGTTTACTTAGCAAGACCGTGTTCTAGTGCAAAACGAACTAACTCTGTACGGCTATTTGTACCAGTTTTACTAAACAAGCGGCTCACATATTTTTCTACATTACGAACACTTGTTTCTAAGCGACGGGCAATTTCTTTATTCATCAGCCCTTCAGCAACTAAGTTTAAAACGCTTTGTTCTCTGGGGGTCAAATCAATTTTAAAGGGAGCCGGAGATTGAGCAATCGCGCTTCTTTGCGTTAATAATGCTTTGATTTGGGCAATCTGATTGGCTAGTTCAGCAATATCTGGAGTTTCATTGTCTTCGCCTGTAAAGGTAGGTTTAGCAGAACGACGAGAAAGCAAGTTTTCTACTATTGCTACTAACTCATCTGGATCAAAGGGCTTAGGTAGATACGCGTCAACACCAGCTTGATAGCCTTGAATGCGATCGCCTGTCATCCCTTTAGCAGTTAAAAAGACAACTGGTAGTGCTTGAAAGCGAGGGTCTTCCCTCAATTGCTTCAGAAACTGATAGCCATCCACTTGGGGCATCATGATATCAGAAATCACCAAATCAGGCGTGTTCTGCTCCATCAACTCCCAGCCGTCACGAGCGTTACTGGCAACTTGAACACTAAAGCCGCTTTCTTGTAAATAATCTTTCACAGCTTCTCTCAATCCTGGTTCATCATCTACCAGTAACAGTTGTGTTGACATTTAACATTTCCTTAAGTCTATCTTTTTCCAATTTAGCGAAAGTTGGCAGCCAATAGTTATTCGTGATGATCAATAGTAATTGTGAAATTTCTTCACAAACACTTATGAGATTCTGTCATAACTGAGAAAATTCCCTGTTTTGATCTGTGAGTTGGCTCTACAACACTTTCCGTCAATACATGATCAACTTAGTTAATTGCAACTCCTTTAGAAGTAAATACTTGGGGTAATGCTACAACCTTCGTTGCGTAAGTTCTGCTTTTCTATGTGGTGTGTCTTTCATATCGTATAGCAATCAAGCAACCGAAATCGCGCCAGAAGTGGTGAAGAGAGGCAATGACGGATTGAAAATTCAAGGTGTACCTTCCTGAGAGAGTATGCAAAGTGCATAGACTATTGTGAACGAGAAAGGACGTGGGGAGGGAGATTATCAGGAAGGGAAAAAGAATTGTGGGAAAGTA
>NZ_DF978449.1:0-29998 GCF_002897135.1 Nostoc cycadae WK-1
ATAGCCAGTGCGCGGAGATACAGCGGTTCCGCTTGTTCATATTTCCCTTGTGCATAATACAGTTTAGCCAAATTATTCAAGATAGTAGCGACAGCGGGATGAACATTGCCCAGCACCTTCTCAAAAATAGCCAGAGTGCGGAGATACAGCGGTTCCGCTTGTTCATATTTCCCCTGTGCATAATACAGTGCAGCCAAATTATTCAAGCTATTGGCAACATCGGGATGAACATTACCCAGCACCTTCTTATAAATAGCCAATGCGCGGAGATACAGCGGTTCCGCTTGTTCATATTTCCCCTGTGCATAATACAGTTCAGCCAAATTATTTAAGCTAGAGGCGACAAGGGGATGTTCTTTGCCCAGCACTTTCTCTCGGATAGCCAATGCACGTTCTGCTAAGGGAATGGCAGTACTGTATTTACCTTCTTGATATAACTTTATTACCTGTTGATTCCGTTCCTCCGCCTGCTTTAACGCTGCTTGTTCCTCGGCTGAATAGGCAAGGGTTTGTTGTTGCGCTATTCCCTCAACTGACATACTTAAAACTAACCCTGTTGCGATCGCACCCGCCACCATCCAAGGTGCAAGACAGATACCCGCCGCATTAATCGCACTGAGTAATTTTTTCACAGTCAACTCACAAGCTTTTCGGTTTGGCTATGAAATAAATCATGCCGGATTCAGCACTTTCCGCAAAGTACTTGTGATAAAAGTCAAAAACCCTCTCATTCTCCTTTGCGTCTTTGCGCCTCTGCGTGAGATAAAACCACATCCCACAAAACTCAACGCAGAAAATTTCCTGACGCTTCTACCTCAAAACCTCACCTTTCACCCTTTGAACCTCAACGTTCGAGTAAAAAGGCTGAAACTTCACCCTCAGAACTCGAACGTTTACCCTTTGAACCTCAACGTTCGAGTAAAAAGGCTGAAACTTCACCCTCAGAACTCGAACGTTCACCCTTTAAACCTCAACGTTCGAGTAAAAAGGTTGAAACTTTACTCTCAGAACTCGAATATTTGACTACATAAGAAAATCTTTGGATGTTGGGTGGCGCTGTCGCTCCATCCAACCTACTATTTTTTGCGGAGATTTACTAGGTGTAATATTTATCTTCACCTACACCCTTACACCCTTACACCCAGCAACCTGATTACCAGACACGATATCATGGGGGCGATCGCACCTTGAACATGGTCGGGTTTCCCTGCCTCAGTTGAGGGCAAAATGATACTATTAATAGAGTTTCGATATTAAACGTAAAATAAAACTAAATCTTTAGTAGATTTATTTGATCTACGTTTTCTGCGTTTTTGAGTGAATTTTCATTTCCTACCCAACTGCAACCAAAAAAGCTGGGTTAGGTTAAATTCTTATAATCAATACCAAAGCTATATTTCCCATCCCCCTTGATTTAGTTCCATAACCGCCATGTTAAAACTCTTGTTGGGCGATCCCAACGCTCGTAAGCTGAAAAAATACCAACCTTATATCACGGAAATTAATCTCTTAGAGGAAGAAATTAAAGCTCTCTCTGATGATGATTTAAAAGGTAAAACAGGAGAATTCCAACAGCGACTCGCTAAAGGCGAAACGCTAGACGACATCCTACCCGAAGCCTTTGCCGTGGTGAGAGAAGCAGGACGGCGAGTCTTAGGATTGCGGCACTTTGATGTCCAGATGTTAGGCGGTATCATCCTACACACTGGACAAATTGCGGAAATGAAAACTGGGGAAGGTAAAACCCTGGTAGCAACCTTACCGAGTTATTTAAATGCTCTCACAGGTAAAGGCGTACACGTCGTTACTGTGAACGATTACCTAGCTCGCCGGGACGCAGAGTGGATGGGACAGGTGCATCGCTTCTTAGGGTTGAGTGTGGGACTAATTCAGGCGAGCATGAATCCCAGTGAACGCCAGAAGAACTATGAATGTGATATTACCTACGTTACCAATAGTGAAGTAGGCTTTGACTATCTGCGGGACAACATGTCCACTTCAATGGCTGATGTCGTACAACGTCCCTTTAACTATTGCGTAATTGACGAAGTAGACTCAATTCTGATTGATGAAGCGCGGACACCCCTGATTATTTCTGGTCAGGTAGAAAGACCAACAGAAAAATACTTGCAAGCAGAGGAAATCGCTCTCACCCTCAAAAAAGAAGAACATTACGAGGTAGACGAAAAAGCCCGTAACGTTTTGTTAACAGATGAAGGTTTTGCCGAAGCAGAAGAGCTTTTAGGTGTGACAGATTTATTTGACCCAGAAGATCCTTGGGCGCACTTTGTATTTAATGCACTTAAAGCCAAAGAACTGTTTTTAAAGGATGTTAACTATATTGTTCGCAATGGCGAAGTAGTCATCGTAGACGAATTTACTGGACGGGTGCTACCTGGAAGGCGGTGGAGTGATGGATTACACCAAGCCATTGAAGCCAAAGAACACGTAGAAATTCAACCAGAAACCCAAACTCTAGCAACCATTACTTATCAAAACTTGTTCTTGCTATATCCTAAACTGGGCGGGATGACAGGAACCGCTAAAACAGAAGAAGCTGAGTTTGAAAAAATTTACAAATTAGAAGTCAGCGTCATTCCCACCAACAGAATCAGAAGACGACAAGATTTGTCGGATATGGTGTTTAAAACAGAGGCGGGTAAGTGGCAAGCGATCGCCAGAGAATGTGCCGAAATGCACGAACTCGGCAGACCTGTATTAGTAGGAACCACTAGTGTAGAAAAGTCAGAATATCTCAGCCAACTGCTAAAACAAGCAGGCATTCCCCATGAGTTATTAAACGCTCGACCAGAAAACGTGGAACGGGAAGCAGAAATTGTGGCTCAGGCAGGGCGCAGAGGTGCTGTAACTATCGCTACTAACATGGCTGGTCGGGGTACAGACATCATCCTAGGTGGTAACTCCGAATACATGGCGCGTCTGAAGTTGCGTGAATATTTCATGCCGCGCATCGTCCAACCAGAAGACGAAGATGTCTTCGGTATCCAAAGGGCCAGCGGTACTATGCCCGCAGGACATGGTGGCGGCCAAGGTTTTACACCAGGGAAAAAAGTCAAAACTTGGAAAGCTTCACCAGAAATCTTCCCCACCCAACTGTCAAAAGCAACAGAACAACTACTTAAAGAAGCAGTAGATTTTGCAGTGCGGGAATATGGCGATCGCTCTTTACCAGAACTAGAAGCAGAAGATAAAGTCGCAGTAGCTGCCGAAAAAGCACCCACCACAGACCCAGTAATTCAGAGATTGCGGGAAGCATATAATCGTGTCAAACACGAATATGAAGAGTTTACCGACAGCGAACATAACAACGTCGTCGAAATCGGTGGTTTACACGTAATTGGCACAGAACGCCACGAATCACGGCGGATTGATAACCAGTTGCGGGGACGCGCCGGACGACAAGGCGACCCTGGTTCTACCAGATTTTTCCTCAGTTTAGAGGATAACTTATTGCGGATTTTTGGAGGCGATCGCGTTGCTGGCTTAATGAACGCCTTCCAAGTCGAAGAAGATATGCCTATTGAGTCGGGAATGCTAACCCGCAGCTTAGAAGGCGCACAGAAAAAAGTCGAAACTTACTACTACGACATCCGTAAACAGGTATTTGAGTACGACGAGGTAATGAACAACCAGCGTCGCGCCATCTACGCCGAACGCCGTCGGGTATTAGAAGGTCAAGACTTAAAAGAACAAGTCATTAAATATGCAGAAAAAACGATGGACGACATCGTTGACTATTACATCAACGCAGATCTACCTTCCGAAGAATGGGAGCTAGACAAACTTGTTGAGAAAGTCAAAGAATTCGTCTACTTGCTATCTGATATGCAGGCAAGTCAACTAGAAGACATGTCTGTCACGGAGATTAAGGCCTTCCTCCACGAACAGGTAAGAATTGCCTACGACATGAAAGAAGCGCAAATTGACCAAGTTCAACCAGGGTTAATGCGTCAAGCCGAACGCTTCTTCATCTTGCAACGCATTGATACTCTGTGGCGCGAACACCTGCAACAAATGGATGCTTTACGTGAGTCTGTAGGTTTGCGTGGTTATGGTCAAAAAGACCCACTGATTGAATATAAGAGCGAAGGTTATGAACTATTCCTCGATATGATGGTCAACATCCGCCGAGATGTAGTTTACTCCTTGTTCATGTTCCAACCGCAACCACAGCCAGTAGTGCAAACATCATCTGAGATGGTGTGATGAAGAGATAAAAAATAATTTCGCGCAAAGGCGCAAAGACGCAAAGAGTTTTCTGAGCGTCTTTGCGTTTTAATTTTAGTAGGGTGTGTTGTCGCGTAGCGCAACGCACCACCTTAAATTTTTTAAAACAATTAACTCCATAATCTGTAACCTGTCCCCTATCCCCTGTTACCTGTTATGTGAGTTACGATAGCTATTTTAATCATTTGACATGAAAAGAATAGAAGTCGAACAAAGAACCATTTTGATTGGTTTAGCAGGTAGTCACGGCTATGGCTTAAATCGTCCTGACTCAGATTTGGATTTTCGGGGAGTTTTTATTGCCCCCAAAAGATATTATTTGGGATTTGACAATATTGAACAAAAAGACGCTGGTTGGGATGAACCAGGGATATTTCCGTTTATTGATGGTAATAAAGATACAGTTATTTACGAATTAAGAAAAATTCTGCAATTATTAGCAGGGGCAAATCCTAATGTTTTGGAACTGCTGTGGTTGAATAAATATCCTGTACTAACTGAAGTTGGACAATATTTAATTAAACACAGAAATTTATTTTTAACCAAGAAAGTGAAGCACACTTATTCTGGTTATGCTTTTGCTCAAATCAAAAAGATGGAAACTCATCGCAAGTGGTTGTTAAATCCTCCACAAAAGAAACCGCTACCTGCTGATTTTGGGATAGAAGGTGAAGAACCACTGAGTAAAGATGAGCTAAACGCTTTTTTGGAGTATCTTTATATTTTAATTAGAGGGCGCATTGAATTTTTAGAAGAAGCAGAGCAATTATATAAATTACTCACAGCAGATATTGATTTTAAGGGGGTGTTGAAACAATATACTTTACCCACTGAAACTTTAGAATATACCGAAAATTTAACTCATGGTCGTAATGACTTTATTCGGCTGCTGCAAAAAAGTCAAAGCTATCAAATTGCTTTACGAGAATGGAAAGCATATTTATCTTGGCAAGAAAATCGCAATCCAGTGAGAGCCGAAATGGAAAAACAGTCTGGGTATGACCTCAAACATGGAATGCACTGTATTAGATTACTCCGCAGTGGCTTAGAAATATTGCAGCAAGGAGAAGTAATTGTTGATAGAAGAATTGCTGGCGATGTTGATGATTTAAAAGCCATTCTCCAGGGAAAATATAGTTATGAACAGGTGATGCAGATGGCAGAGGATTTAGTCGCCCAAATGGATGCTGTTTATGAAACATCAACTCTGCCTCATAAACCTGACTTAGAACAAATTAATCAATTATGTATTGAACTCGTAGAAATGCAAGGATGGAGTTAGTTATTTGTCATTTGTCCTTAGTTTATTAACTGTCTGGTACTTTGCTATTGACCATTGACCATTGACCATTGACTAACTTACAGAAAATCCACAAAACCGTAGAGGCTGATGACAAGTAATAATAAGGCAATAAGGCGAGAAATTCTTGCTTGCGGTGAAGGTGCGATCGCTTCTCGGACTAACATAGAAATAGCTGCTCCAATGGCATAACTCAGACATAAGAGCATATAAGGTAATTCTTGCGTAACTCCCCAAATACCGAGCAGCAATAATGTCAGACATAACATGACAAACTCGATAAAGTGGGCTGGTTCATGTTGGCTAGACAAAAACAGACTGTTTAACCAAAAATGCCAAAATCTCATACTCAGTAAATCAGATGAATTTCAGGGCGCAAAACTATGCGCCCCTACTTTTTACTTTCAGGGAAAATTAGCGCACACCAGTTTTAATTTGTCCTGTGCCGTTTTTCTTTGCAGAATCTTCTTCTGGCAACTCTACACCAAAGACACGAGCAAAAACTTTTTCCACTTTGTAGCCAGAGTCAATTGACTCTAGCGGGTCTTTCCGCAACCTGTGACGCAAGCACAAAGTAATCACCCGTCGGATATCATTAAGGGTGACTTCGGTACGTCCTTCATAAGCGGCTAATGCTTTGGCTGCACGGTTTGTTACAATATCACCCCGCAAACCATCCACATCTAACTCAGAACAAACTTCCGAAATTTTCACCCGCAAATCATAGTCAATTTTGACTTCTCGCAACAGAGTTTGAGCATTGACAACTTTCTGCTGGAGTGCTTCTTGCTCAGTTTGATGCTGTTGCAAAAATTCTGGCGGATTTTGGTCAAATTCCGAGCGCTGTTCCACAATTTGCACCCGCAAAGCAGGTTCTTTCACCGTGTGAATTTCAGCGTGCATCCCAAAACGGTCGAGTAACTGAGGACGCAATTCGCCTTCTTCTGGGTTTCCAGAACCAACAAGGACAAACCGCGCTGGGTGGCGGATGGAAATTCCTTCCCGTTCTACAGTGTTCCAGCCACTAGCAGCGGAGTCGAGTAACACATCTACAAGGTGGTCATCAAGCAAGTTGACTTCATCCACGTAGAGAATGCCTCGGTTAGCTTTAGCCAGCAGCCCTGGTTCAAAGGCTTTCACCCCCTCAGACAAAGCTTTTTCGATGTCGATAGTGCCGCATACCCGGTCTTCTGTGGCTCCTAATGGTAGGTCTACCATCTGGACTTTCCTGTGGTCTACGGGAATATCCGCACCTTGTTCTAGTTGTTGGCGGACTTCATCGCTCATCAGGTCGGTGTCGTTGGGGTGACTGTTGAAGGGGTCATTAGCAACTACAGGGATTTCTGGCAACAAATCCGCTAACGCCCGGATAGTTGTTGTCTTGCCGGTGCCGCGATCGCCCATAATCATGACACCACCGATTTTGGGGTCAATCACGTTCAAAAGCAGCGCCAGTTTCATTTCTTCCTGGCCTACAATTGCCGTAAATGGAAATACCACGCGACGCGCACTTGCCGTGGATTGAGCAGTTGGAGTCACTAAATTACCTTAACAATATTTTTTTATTACAGTTCTTTATTGTGCCACAGTTGGGGGCGGGGGAATAGGGAACAAGCGAAGAGGGAATCGATGAAATCACTCCGCGTACCTCCGCATTACCCTTCGCGTACCTCTGCGTTTAAAACTATAGAATAGAAAAACAGTATATCTAACACCAAGCTAATTAAGCACAATTCCCATGACCATTTCTAAACGCCGCTATCACATTACTACCTTCGGTTGTCAAATGAATAAAGCCGACTCAGAGCGCATGGCTGGCATTTTAGAAGACATGGGCTTTGAGTTTTCCGAAGATCCGAATAATGCAGATGTAATTCTCTACAACACCTGCACCATTCGAGATAATGCCGAGCAGAAAGTCTATTCTTACCTCGGTAGACAAGCCAAGCGCAAACACGAAAAAGCAGATTTAACCTTGGTAGTTGCAGGTTGTGTTGCTCAACAAGAAGGCGAAGCACTATTGCGCCGTGTCCCAGAATTAGATTTAGTTATGGGGCCACAACACGCCAACCGTCTCAAAGATTTGCTGGAATCAGTATTTGAAGGCAATCAAGTTGTCGCCACTGAAGCAGTCCATATTATGGAAGATATCACCCAACCTCGACGAGATAGTCAAGTGACGGCTTGGGTGAATGTAATTTATGGCTGTAATGAACGCTGTACTTACTGCGTAGTTCCTAACGTGCGCGGTGTGGAACAGTCCCGCACACCAGAAGCCATTCGTGCAGAAATGGTAGAGTTAGGGCGACAAGGTTATAAAGAAGTAACTTTGCTTGGTCAAAATATTGACGCTTACGGTAGAGATTTACCCGGAGTAACTCCAGAAGGACGACATCTGCACACCTTTACAGATTTGCTTTATTACGTCCATGATGTACCGGGAGTGGAACGCTTACGATTTGCTACCAGCCACCCCCGTTATTTCACAGAAAGACTAATTAAAGCTTGTGCAGAATTGCCTAAAGTTTGCGAACACTTCCACATTCCCTTTCAATCTGGGGATAACGAACTCTTAAAAGCAATGTCACGGGGTTATACCCACGAAAAATATCGGCGAATTATTGATACGATTCGCAAGTATATGCCAGATGCTTCAATTAGTGGCGATGCGATCGTCGGTTTCCCTGGTGAAACAGAAGCACAGTTTGAAAATACCTTGAAACTGGTAGAAGATATTGGTTTTGACCTATTGAACACCGCCGCCTATTCTCCTCGTCCAGGAACACCCGCCGCATTGTGGGAAAATCAACTGAGCGAAGAAGTAAAAAGCGATCGCCTACAAAGATTAAACCATTTAGTGAATATTAAAGCAGCAGAGCGATCGCAGCGTTACTTCGGCCGCATCGAAGAAGTATTAGTCGAAGACCAAAATTCCAAAGATCCAACCCAAGTCATGGGACGCACACGCGGCAATCGTCTCACATTTTTTACAGGCGATATTAATGAATTAAAAGGGCAATTGGTAAAAGTTAAAATTACCGAAGTTCGCGCTTTTAGCTTGACTGGCGAACCGATAGAAGTACGGCAACCTTTGACAGTTTAAACGGAATGTACACCACACTGAAAATAATTGTTTGTGGAGTCTTAATTTAATGCCAGACTTATTGCAAAGAATCACAGTCAACCCGAAACAGTGTGGTGGCCGTCCGTTTATTCGAGGTATGAGAATCCGAAGATGCGATCGCTTCATTTAACATCTTTATTCCATTATTTCACAAGCGATCGCTCGACACTCATCAAATCACCCAGGCGCACAAACACACTATCTAACAGCGTTTGCACCACTCGCGGAATACCGACAAGAACTATATCGGCTTTTTTCAGTAATAAGGCAAAGTACAGTAAATTAGTTGGCATTCCTTCGTGGTTAACTTTGCCATCAAGTGCGATCGCTAAATTGCGTTTTGAAGATTACGAACGTCATACAAAACGCCGCAATTAGGAAAAAACTTAGACGAGTCAAAAATGAACCAGTAGAGTTCAACTAGAAAAAGCTATCTTTTTATACTAAAATTTTGCTTGGATACGCCTAAAATTTTTAACCAAAAATGACAATTATCAAATCATTGCAAAAACGCAATCTTTATCGTTTTGATCCTATTGCATGTTTATTACTAGAAGAATTTAAGCTTTCTCCTTTTAGTTTAGGGCTATTAGGCATTGTCATCGGTAGTGGAATTTTTTTAATTACAGCTTGGGTCAGTAATACATTATGGTTGCCACCTGGACAAAAAGGACTGCTCCAGGATGTTTTTCCTTGGATATGGGTAATATTAATTAATCCTGTTGTTTTGGGTTATTATTTATGGAGTTTTCAGGCTATAGATGCTGTAATTCAGGAGCTTGAAGAATCTAATGTCTTAGAAATTGATGAATCAGAAATTCAAGCAATAAATCAGATTATTTTCAATGCTTATAAACCTCAATGGCGGAAATTTTCTGCCTTTAGTAGTGCTGTGATTTTTAGTATCTTTGTTTTTGTAACTCGGTTTGGTTTGAAAAATAGTTGGAGTAGTTCACACCCTCTAACAATTTTAATGATTACCAGCGCTACTTTGATATTGGTATATGTAGGTAGTGTCTTGATTATCAATCTTATTACTAATATATGGATACTTCATGGCATCTTAAAAAGAGCATTAAATGAGAAAGATTTTAATGTTAATCCTCTGCATCCTGACCGATGTGGTGGACTTCGTTGTTTGAGTGATTATGCAATTAAAACTGCGTATTTAGCTGCCGTTTTAGGTATGATGGTTGGCTTTATTGAGTATCAGTTCATCACGCGAGGCACTGGACAAAATTTATGGTATGTTCACTTAATTATTCCTATAGATATTTTATTATCTATTGTATGTTTCTTCGGCCCTTTAGTAGCGGCTCATAGAGGTATGAAGAAAGCAAAAGAAGAACTTTTACACGAAATTGCGCGGCAATTTCAAGCCGATTATACCCAGATTCATGCCAGTCTTACTGGTGATGCCGAAACTCTCAAACAGGGTACAGAAAAAATTAAAAACTTACGAGCTTTTTACTCTTTAACTGATAAATTCCCAGTTTGGCCTTTTGATATTCAAACTTTTCGTCAGTTCTTGCTAACTGTTTCTGCACCACTACTACCTCTTGTAATTGGTGTAGTTCAGAAATTGCTCCCAATACTACTTAAGAAATGGGGCATTAATTTTAGCTAGAAATTTATTTATGGGACAGTAAATTTAAGAATTATGATTGAGCAATACTAGCTGATCTAATTGATACTGCATTTTACTCACAACCAATTCGTAGCATTCATCAACATAAGTGCGATCGCTTGCAGCTTCCCTACCATAGCGTTCAAATAGAATCGGTGGACAAACTTGTGTATGGATAGATACCGGGAACGGAATATTGGGCAGTGGGCCAATGGCTAATCCCCAAGGCCAACCCAAGTAAATCGGAAATACCACCGGATCAATATCTAACAGCCAAGGCATTCCCCATTCATGAAATTGGTTGAGAATTTTGTAGATATCCGCCAAGACAATCAAAGTATCATGCGCCCCCGCAGAAATTACTGGTACAATCGGCACGTTTTCCCGCAGTGCCAGTTTAATAAATCCTTGTCTGCCAGCAAAATAAATTTTATTTCTTAAATAATGGGGTCGAAACACATCTTCTGCTCCACCAGGATAAACCAGCACACTCGCACCAGAACGCAAAGCAGAGTATGCCATCTTCGGATGAGCGATGATAGCTCCCATTTTGGCAGCCAGTTGTGCCAGAGGTGGCGCAACCTCCCAAACTCTTGGGTGCATTAAACCATATATTGGTTGCTCCACACCAAAACGTTGAAACCAGTCGTACATCATCATCAACATATCAGGGGCTGCGAGTCCGCCATTATGAGAACCCACAAACAGGACTTTTTGCTGAGGTGAGACATGATGCCAACCGCTAGTTTGTACCCGAAAATAGTGACGATATAACAAGCCCAAGAGAGGCATCATGGATTTGATGAACTTTGGATCTCGCTCATCCAAAGACCAACCGAGTTTTTTTTCCAAGGTATGTTGCTTTTGTAACATTCAAAAATATTAACAGTATTGATAAAAGTCTGACCGAGCCTTTTAAATGGGCAATAGGTAGTAGGAAATTTACTCACTATTCCCTGTTCCCTTTGAAGAGGCTTTTTTTGTGCTGATAAAACAAACATACCTAAATATGCGACAATTTTGGCTCGTTTTTAAATTGCAGAATATTTTGTAAGGGCAAGGAAAATATAGCAACTCCAGCAGGTTGTGATACGCTATCTGCGATAGGAGTGTAGAGGTACCGAAAATGACTAAGCTAAGGGTGGGATTGCTATTTGGCGGACGTTCTGGAGAACATGAAGTGTCGATTAGTTCGGCAAGAGCGATCGCTAAAGCTTTAAGTGCAGAGCAAAATGCTAATAAGTACGAAATCCTGCCTTTCTACATTCAAAAAGATGGACGTTGGTTAGCTGGGGATGCACCACAACAAGTATTAGGTTCTGGTAAACCTTTACTGGAGTCCGAAAATGCTACCAACCCACAGCAAAGTCAACTCACCAATTCCCAAACCAAAACCCTGGAACGTTGGCAATCTCCTTCCCAAGTTGCAGAAGTGGATGTGTGGTTTCCCATTCTCCACGGCCCCAACGGGGAAGATGGCACAATTCAAGGTTTGCTGACGTTAATGCAAGTCCCCTTTGTGGGTTCTGGGGTCTTAGGTTCGGCACTAGGAATGGATAAAATTGCTATGAAAATGGCATTTGAGCAAGCCGGATTACCCCAAGTTAAATATAAAGCGTTAACAAGAGCGCAAGTTTGGTCAAATCCCTGCGTATTCCCCAAATTGTGCGATGAGATAGAAGCGACATTGGGCTATCCCTGTTTTGTCAAACCTGCTAACTTGGGTTCATCAGTAGGAATTGCCAAAGTGCGATCGCGCTCAGAATTAGAAACTGCACTCGACCAAGCCGCCAGCTACGACCGCCGCATCATTGTTGAGGCGGGAGTGGTCGCTAGAGAAGTAGAATGTGCCGTATTAGGTAACGACCAACCCCAAGCCTCAGTTGTTGGTGAAATTACCTTTGACAGTGATTTTTACGACTATGAAACTAAATACACCGAAGGTAGAGCCGGGTTACTAATTCCCTCACCGCTTCCAGACCAGATCAGCCGTCAAATTCAAGATATGGCATTACAAGCCTTTGCAGCCGTTGATGCAGCTGGATTAGCCAGAGTAGATTTTTTCTATGTAGAAGCGACTGGAGAAATATTAATTAACGAAATCAATACCTTACCTGGCTTTACTGCTACTAGTATGTATCCTCAACTTTGGTCTCATAGCGGTGTTGCTTTTCCTGACTTGGTAGATAAATTAATACAACTAGCGTTAGAAAGACATTCTGGGAAAAGCGCTGAGTGAGCTAATTGTGAATACTAGTTGGGAGATAAATTTATTAGAAGTATGGATTTTTAAAGAAAAGATGAGATTTAGTCGCTAATAAGTTAGACAGGAGCAGCTTTATGCCAAAATCTGGCTATAGATACTTGATAACTTACTTCTTAAGTATAATCATGTCTCTGAACGGGTATACATCTCAAATTGATCATGGAAAATAATAAAAATGTCAACCATGAGCCAACCCAACTGATAAAACCCAATCTCAAATCGACAAAGACTAAATTGGGTTCAAACGGTCGCTCAAACATTTTGATTGCTCTATTGGCACAGCATCCTCTGGTGTTGTTAAGTGGAGTTTTTACAATGGTTATGGGTACAGCTACTGTGGCATTTTACAGCCTCAGTCACGTTGACAGTGTAAAACAGGCAGATACAGAGTTAATGCCAGTGATCATAGAAGCACCAATTGCAAATGAACGTAGCAATCCCACACCTTTATGGATGGTAATGGCGATCGCACTCAGTTGTGGTAGTGGTTGCTATGTAATTTTTCGGTTGCTTAACCCAACCCAGGCTCATAATTTTCCAAAACGTGCCTACAATCGTCAAAAAGCTTTAAAATCACTGCCACAACCAATATGGGAGCCACAAACATCCCAGAATCTGCCAGCATTTGTACCTTTACAACCACTTTCAGTAAAAAGCAAAACTTTGGTTGAAGTTCTACCACCAACACACCAATATCGCCTAGATAAAGGCAAAGAATCACTAGCCGACTTGATGGATATTCGCAAAGAAAACTCTTTGCCAGCACTTTTACAAAAGTATTAGGCGTTGCTGAATGAAGGGATGAATAGATTCATGTAGGTACAATTTGATACTTTAAGTAATGAAGTAATAATTTAATTGAGTACCTCAGCATTTGTTCTGACTTAGAATAGCATAAAGTTTTTCGATGAAGACGTGCGAGATAATGACGTAACCGAGTATTTTCATTTTCCACGCGCGTCATATATGTTTTACTCACAATTTGGTCTCCATCGGGTATAAAACTTGGGTAAACTTTCCAGCCATCCGTCACATAAAAATAGCTTTTCCACTGTTCAACAATTTCCCATAATGGCTCAAAGATTTCAGCACTATGGTCTCCTAAAACCCAGGCTAAAATGCCTTGAGTAAAGTGATTTACTGCTGTCCATAACCAGATTTTGTTTTTTTTGAACCTATAAATGTCTCTAATTCATCTAGTTCTCCAACTTCTGGGACAGCATCGTCTTTTGGTACGTCTGGTAGCTTTTCTCCTAGTTGTTTGACCCAATAAATGATAGTAGTATGATGAACACCTTTAACCCGCTCAATACCGCGGAAACCCATACCATTAAGGTACATTTTTAGACATTCTTGTTTTAGCTCCTCTGAGTATCCTTTTGGTGGCTCGTACACGTCAATAAATTGGCGCTCGCAGTTAGTGCAAATGTGATTTTGTTTACCTCTTCGCTTTCCGTTTTTACGAATTTTCTGAGATCCGCAGTATGGACATTGCACAGTACATAACCTCAATTCATCCCTCTATTATGCAACGCCAAGTATTAATGTTGCCATAATACAAAAACTTTTGAAATAAAACATTTGATGATAGGGGGACAGCATTGCTGTCCCCCTATCATCTTGAGCCGATTTAATTTATTAACGATAACCATGATAGGTTTTTAAGTCTTTTCCCTGCTGTTGATTAAAAACCTGCCAAAATGGCAACACAAGGCAAATTAACTGAGTTAAATTTATCAAAGATAAACGACTTCAAGGGTTTTGTTATCAGGGGCTACCGAGCAAATCAAGTACCAAATTAATTGTTTATTATCATAGAGATTTAATATCAAATTAGAGATAATTAATTGGAGAGAAATTCATTAATTAATTAGGCTTTACATTTGCTACAACCGGGATTCAATATGTATAAATATTGCTATTTTCGTACAACTTAGCCCCCTAAATAAAAGGGCAATGTTTGTACATATTCCTGGACTCTACAGTAGCAAATGTTGAGTGGGAGAATTAGGCGCTTGATATGCCTACTCCCACTCTTTTTTTATACCAACAGAAATCAGGAGTCAGTCTCCTATCCTCTGTTATGTAATCGCTGCCAAGTTAGTTCTTGGGTTGTCTCATGCCAATGCCAACGTAGTAAACTAGCTTGTTGACCGGGAGAAATTACAGGTAAATTGATAGCTTTTCTGGGTGCATCCGTAGCTAAAGCGATCGCTCTTTCGACATCACAAATTCCCCACTTCACCAAATTCTGCACTCCCACAAATAATGGCAAAGTTGTCCCTGTTAATGTGCCATCTAGTAGCCGGGCTGTACCACGTTTAACCTCGATATGTCGGCTGTCCCAAGGATATACGCCATCGGGTAAACCCAAGGGTGCTAAGGCATCGCTGACTAAGAATAGTTCTTGAGTTGCCCGCAAGAGAATTTTGAGCATTGTTGGCGCAACATGTTGTCCGTCGGCAATAAAGCCACACATCACATCGGGATTGGTAATTGCTGCTCCTAATAATCCCGGTTCGCGGTGGTGTAACGGTGGCATAGCATTGAAAGCATGAGTCACCATTGTTGCGCCCAAATCAAAGGCTTCTTGGGATTGGTCAGCGGTTGCCTGAGAATGTCCTAAGCTGACGGTGATGCCTAAAGAATGCAAATATGCTATGACCTCGCCGCTAGGGTCTAACTCTGGCGCTAGGGTAATAATTTTGACAGTCGAGGCATAATTGCCCAACACTCTTTTAACTTCCTCAATTGTCAAAGGTAAGAGATATTCTGCTGGATGTGCGCCACGTTTCCCATAATTCAAAAATGGCCCTTCTAGATGTACACCCAGAATTTCTGCGCCAACTGTTGAACTAGAAGCAAAATCAGCAATGATAGCAAGCGATCGCTGAAAATTTTCTACCGAAGTTGTTACTAATGTCGGGACATAAGCATCAACCCCAACATCCCACAAATATTGGGAAATTTTTGGCAGCATATAGGCATTTTCGGCTGTTAATTCGGGAAATGCCAAACCTAAAGCCCCGTTAATCTGTAAATCAACACCACCTAACGAAATCCAGTCACCAGCTACATCCCATATTTGTACATCGGGGTGAGGAACTCGTTTGCATACCGTATTCATTGGCAAGATTTGCTCAATCACACCTTCGTGGTTAACTAAGAGCATTTGTAAATCTTGATAACCAGGTACACGCGCATTGATAATATCTACATTTGAAGCGATGGGTTTGTGTGTTGCTTGGGTCATCACCTTGGACTGAAAGTAGCTAAGTCTAACGGAACTTACGCCCAAAGAATGTTGTTGGAGAACGGGTTTGGGGGGGTCTGGGTTTAGGGGTGTAAGGGTTTTGAACACCTACACTCTTACACCCTCATACTCTTACACCCTTCTCTCAAACTTGAATTTTTCGTTTTCTTGCGTAAGTCTTATCTAAGTCTGACACGATTGTAAATCTCGCAATCAGCCTTTAATCCAAAATCTAAAATCTAAAATCCAAAATTCTATGTCTCCCCTTGTCGGTATTATCATGGGCAGCGATTCTGATTTGCCCACTATGAAAGATGCGATCGCCGTTTGTGCAGAGTTTGGTGTAGAAACAGAAGTAGCGATCGTTTCTGCCCATCGTACCCCAGAACGGATGGTGCAATATGCTCAAACAGCACATCAACGTGGCATTAAAGTAATTATTGCTGGTGCTGGTGGTGCGGCTCATCTCCCAGGTATGGTAGCCTCCCTGACACCTTTACCTGTAATTGGTGTACCTGTTGCCACCCGGAATTTACAAGGTGTTGATTCTTTATATTCTATTGTCCAAATGCCAGCAGGTATCCCAGTTGCAACAGTAGCCATTGGTAATGCGAAGAATGCTGGTTTGTTAGCGGTGCAAATTCTCGCTACTCATCAACCAGATTTACTCGCAAAAGTGCAGAAATACCGCCAATCTCTATCGGAATTGGTGATGACAAAGCAAGCAAAGTTAGAGCAGCTAGGTTATGAACAATATTTAAAAGAGGAACTTTAACCACAGATAAAGGGTGTGGGAGGGTGGAGTAAGCTGGTGTGCGTTCAAGTTGCAAATTCTCTGGTTGAGACTGTCATTAGTCACTTGTCCTGAGCGAAGCCGAAGTATTTGTCCCTTCTTGTCAATACAAATGACCAAGGACAACCTTTACGCGTGATTCTGTAATTTAGACGTGTTTTTGCTTGTAAGAGTTGGATAGACTTTTACCACCCTTGTATTTAAGTAATGATTGTGACAAAAAAAATTAAGTAACAGTTGATTAATTTTTTTTATAAAAATTTAATATTATTTTTGCATTTTATTTACCAATGAGTATAAATCCATTCTCTGTAATGGATTTAGTTTTTTGCTCTCATTAATTTCAGAGTAGTAAAAAAACAGTTATCAAAAAACAGTATCTAAAGATACAGAATTACCTTTTTGATAAATAGAGAATCAGTCAAATTTATTTGTGAATTCACCAATGTTTACAACAGGAAGTATTTGAATAATTCCTGTCAGGTAATTTTTTGTAAGTTCACAGTAGCAAACTTGCAGTAGTCTGAATGAATTGTGCAAATGATGTGCCGCTGTCTGCTTAATTTTTTACCCGCATTGTATTGACAATTGCCAGCAGTTAAGCACACCAAGTCAAATAATTCCAAGATTAAAGATTAAGTGAAGGAGACTTGACTGTTTCGGGTAATACATAATAATTTCTTAAGGATAACAGCAAAAAATATTTACAAGAGTTTAGTCAATTGTCTAAACTCCTACTTGGGCTATTTGGTTTTCTGGCGTGGAAATAAGTGGTTTTAAAGATCAATATTAAAAGCCACTGGATTTAACTTACAACCTTAGTTTTTTTGCTCTAGATGTTTTTCCTTTGAGGATAATTTGGAGAATGATGTTCAAACTCATGCAGAGACAGAAGTCAAAAACAAAAATTAGGCGATCATCTGCCAGAAATTACACAAAAAGCACACAACTTAACTCAAGATTTAAGCGATTCACCTTAGCAATTAAGCGGCTTTCTCCCAGTTGGCAAGCTTGCTTACCGTTGGCTTGTCTAATTGTGTTGGGTTGGGGTTATGTAGCCGTTGCTCAAACTCCCGCACCCGCAGGCCCGACAACAGCAGAATTGAAAGTTGCTATTGATACATTATGGGTAGCGATCGCTGCCTTTTTAGTGTTTTTCATGAACGCCGGTTTTTGTATGTTAGAAACCGGGTTTTGCCGTCAAAAGAACGCCGTTAACGTTCTTGCCAAAAACTTGATTGTATTTGCCCTATCGACCGTAGCATTTTGGGCGATCGGTTTTGGTTTAATGTTCGGTGATGGCAATGACTTCATCGGACTCAGTGGCTTATTTCTATCGGGAGCAGATAACAGCCCTGCCACTGGCGACGCTTATCAAGGAGTGTTTAGCGCCCTCAGTTGGACAGGTGTTCCTTTAGCAGCCAAATTCTTGTTCCAGCTAGTGTTTGCCGGAACCGCAGCCACAATTGTGTCCGGTGCAGTAGCCGAACGGATTAAGTTTGTTGACTTCTTAATTTTCAGCCTATTACTTGTAGGTATTGCCTACCCCATCACGGGACACTGGATTTGGGGTGCTGGTTGGCTGGCAGATATGGGTTTTTGGGATTTTGCTGGTTCTACAGTAGTTCACTCCGTTGGCGGTTGGGCTGCGTTGATGGGAGCCGCATTTCTTGGGCCACGCATTGGCAAATATCAAGATAAACAAGCGGTGGCTCTCCCTGGTCACAACATGAGTATTGCCACGTTGGGTTGCTTAATTTTGTGGTTGGGGTGGTTTGGTTTCAACCCCGGTTCCGTAATGGCTGCTGACCCAAATGCGATTACTCATATTGCTTTAACTACCAATATGGCAGGTGCTGTTGGTGGAATTGCGGCTACAGCTACAGCTTGGTTTTACTTGGGTAAGCCAGACTTATCCATGATTATTAACGGTATTTTGGCTGGCTTGGTGGGCATTACAGCATCTTGTGCTTACGTCAACATTCCTAGTTCCATAGTTATTGGCTTGATTGCGGGCATTTTAGTTGTTTTCTCTGTGCCATTTTTTGACAAACTTGGCATTGATGACCCAGTAGGTGCTACCTCGGTTCACTTAGTTTGTGGTATTTGGGGTACTTTAGCAGTTGGTCTATTTTCTGTTGGCCCTGGTGGCTATCCTTGGCTGGTTGACTTAGCAGGTAAACCAGTCGGCCCACATGGTTTATTCTTCGGTGGTGGTTTTGGTACATTAATTCCCCAAATTGTTGGGATTCTGGCAGTTGGAGGAATGACAGTTCTTCTCAGCACCATCATTTGGTTAGCACTAAAAGCAACTTTGGGAATTCGAGTCACCAGAGAAGAAGAATTAGAAGGCTTAGATATTGGCGAACACGGTATGGAAGCTTACAGTGGATTCCTCAAAGAAGCTAGTCCTGGTGGATTTTCTGAAGGGTCAAGTTCTGGAGGTATGTCATCAGGTGGTGATATCCCAAGTACTCTATAAGCTGGTAAATCTCTAGTTTTATTTTTGATCAGCATCTGCCCTTACAACTTTTTTCTTGGATGTAGAGGGCATTTTTTTATTAAATATTCAATCAATTAAAGTTTAAAGTGATTTTCGAGAGATTTCGACATTTAATGACTTTTATTTGCAAAGAAAAACTTTAAATTTATATATGATCAAGTCCCTAATTTATTTTGTGTGGACTGGTTTATTTGAACTGGGTGGCTGTTATCTCATTTGGTTGTGGATAAGGCAAGGCCAGTCATTTTGGTTAGGGATTTTGGGTGGAATTACTTTAGCTCTTTATGGTGTAATTTCTACTTTTCAACCTGCGAATTTTGGTAGAGTGTACGCTGCTTATGGTGGCGTTTTTATCGCAATGGCAATGCTTTGGGGTTGGCAAGTAGATAAAGTCAAACCTGATAATTATGATTTGATTGGTACTTTCTTAGCATTGCTTAGTGTCCTAATCATCATGTTTACACCGCGAAATTAAGTGCAATTTCACTTGTAATTTGTCTGTTGATGCGGTTTTAAAAGTGCTAACTCAAATACAAAAGTTTTTTATGACCAAACAGAATTATGTGACTTGAACAAAAATGTAAAAATTATACTAATACACATTAATTAATGTCTTAGCAACTATCACAAGGATTATATTTTTGTTAATCTTTTGAAAATCAATCTGGTTGAGTATCTTTCGAGACAAAAATGAGTTGCAAAAAAGAATGCAATGTATTTTAGTATACAAAAAATCTGGACTTCTGAGAGAAGGGGACAAAAACAAGTGTTGAAGAAAGTTTTCACGATCGCGGCTATTACCCTATTTCTTTTAGGATGGCCGTTTATGGGCAATGCTTTTGCCCAAACATCAGCAGCACCACCCGCAGCTGATACAGGAGATACAGCATTTATGCTGATATCATCAGCACTAGTTTTGTTGATGACACCAGGATTAGCGTTCTTTTACGGTGGATTTGTGCGATCGCGCAATATCCTCAACACTTTGATGATGAGCTTTGTGTTGATGGCGATTGTTGGCGTTACCTGGGTGTTGTGGGGCTATAGTCTGGCTTTTGCACCAGGAAACCCCATTATCGGGGGTTTACAATGGCTGGGTTTAAATGGTGTCGGGCTAGAAACGACTAATTATCTCCAAGGTTCTGAGCCGAACGAGGTAGTTTCTTATGCTGCGACAATTCCCCATCAGGCATACATGATTTATCAAGCCATGTTTGCTATTATCACCCCAGCATTGATTTCCGGTGCGATCGCCGAACGGATGAGTTTCCGCGCCTATAGTTTATTTGTTTTACTATGGTCAACCTTTATTTATAGCCCTTTAGCTCACATGGTCTGGGCAAAAGGTGGATTTCTCGGCTTGTACGGGGGTTTAGGCGCTCTCGACTTTGCTGGTGGGACAGTCGTACATATTAGTTCTGGGGTTTCGGCGTTAGTCGCAGCCATAGTCCTCGGCCCTCGCAAAACTCACCCCGACCGCCTCAGCCCACCACACAACGTGCCTTTTATTTTGTTAGGTGCTGGCTTATTGTGGTTTGGTTGGTTTGGCTTTAACGCTGGTAGTGCTTTATCTGTTAGTAGTGGAACTTCTGGTGATGTAACCACTAACATAGCGACTACCGCCTTTGTGGCTACCAATACTGCGGCGGCGGCGGCGGCTTTAATGTGGCTGATTTTAGAAGCAACACTACGAGGTAAACCCACTGCTGTAGGCGCGGCTACAGGGGCGGTTGCTGGTCTAGTAGGAATTACCCCAGCCGCAGGTTTTGTGACTCCAATAGCCGCAATTTTAATTGGTTTTATTACCTCCTTTGTCTGCTTCTATGCAGTCAGTTTCAAACACAAACTCCAAATCGACGATGCCTTAGATACCTATCCTGTGCATGGTGTGGGTGGTACAGTTGGGGCAATCTTAACTGCTGTATTTGCTACTACCCAGGTTAACGGCGGTGGTAAAGATGGGGTAGTGCGTGGTAACTTTGGCGAACTCGGAGTAGAACTAGTAGCAATTTTGGTTGCGTATGCGATCGCCGCAGGTGGTACTTTTATTATTCTCAAAGTTATCGATGCTACCGTTGGTCTACGGGTCAAAGAAGAAGCCGAAATTCAAGGTTTGGATATCAACGAACACGGCGAAGAAGGTTACAACTCCGAATTTGGTGGCGATCGACCTGTTAATTAAAGTGCCGAGTACTCACAAATCAGCCACTCAAAACTTTTTTAGTGACTTTTGCGAACTAGCGGATAAAATTTGAGTCAAATTATCAGCAAATTTCGCTAGTCGTGACCACTTCTGCAAAAACCTTCCCCATTTGGGCATTGTTATCGTTGGCAACCAACGGCATACTTATGTTGGCGGTCATTCTGCTAATTTTGCAACGGCAGAAATTGACCGCTGTTTTTGGTAGTTTGCCTCCACAACAGACAGTTAACGCATCCCAAACTGTTACACCCGATTTAGGCCGCCATTATCAACTCAATTACGAACAGTGGTTAGATGTTCTCAAACAAGAAGCTAAAGCCGCTACCGAGAAAAATCCTGAGCATTTAAGTATCCTGGCTGGAGATTCTATTAGTCTGTGGTTTCCGACAGAATTATTGCCAGAAAATAGATATTGGCTCAATCAAGCAATTTCTGGCGAAAATAGCACTGGACTCTTAAAAAGATTAGAGATATTTGATAGCACTAAACCAGAGATCATTTTTGTGATGATTGGTATTAATGACCTCATCCGTGGAGACAGCGATGAGGTGATTTTAGAAAATCAGCGACAAATTATAAAATACCTCCGCAAAGCTCATCCTACAGCACAAATCGTTGTCCAATCGATTTTGCCACATGGTGCAGAAGAAGCGACCTGGGAAGGACGAGATAAATTGCTGTTGCTTCCCAACAGCCGAATTCGCCAATTAAATCAGCAATTACAACGCATAGCTGCTAGACGCGGCGCAAAATATCTAGATTTATATTCTTTATTTACTAATCAACAAGGCAATCTTCGTCCTGAACTTTCGACTGATGGTTTACACCTGAGTCCCGCAGGTTATCTGGTTTGGCGTACAGCATTGCAGATTTATACTCAATCAGGAACTTAATTTTTTGCCTTTTTACTTTTCACTTTTTACTTAAATTGTGTCTCCACAAGCGAAAATCAGAAAGAGGAGACATTATAGAATTAAACATGGATACAAAAGCTTTTAAACGTACACTCCAACATTCAGAAAATTACAATCGCAAAGGGTTTGGTCATCAAGCAGAAGTCACAACCCAGTTGCAATCTGAGTATCAAAGCAGTTTGATTCAAGAAATCCGCGATCGCAATTACACTCTGCAACGTGGTGATGTTACCATCCGCCTAACTCAAGCTTTTGGGTTTTGCTGGGGTGTAGAACGTGCTGTCGCGATGGCTTATGAAACTCGTCAGCATTTCTCCACAGAACAGATTTGGATTACTAACGAAATTATCCACAATCCTTCGGTAAATCAGCGAATGCAGGAAATGGAAGTCAAATTCATTCCTGTAGAAACAGGTAAAAAAGACTTTTCTGTTGTGGAAACCAATGATGTGGTTATCTTACCTGCATTTGGAGCGAGTGTTCAAGAAATGCAGATATTACACGATAAAGGCTGCAAAATCGTCGATACCACTTGTCCTTGGGTTTCTAAAGTTTGGAATACCGTTGAAAAGCACAAAAAAATCGATTATACCTCCATTATTCACGGTAAATATAAACATGAAGAAACCGTTGCTACTAGTTCCTTTGCAGGCAAATATTTAATTGTCTTGAATTTAAAAGAAGCACAATACGTTGCTGACTACATTCTGAACGGTGGAAATCGAGAAGAATTTTTACAAAAATTTGCTAAAGCTTGTTCCGCCGGGTTTGACCCAGACCGAGATTTAGAACGGGTGGGTATTGCTAACCAAACCACTATGCTAAAAGGTGAAACTGAGCAGATTGGTAAGCTGTTTGAACGGACGATGATGCAGAAGTATGGCCCATCTGAGTTGAATCAGCATTTTCAAAGCTTTAATACTATCTGTGATGCTACCCAAGAACGGCAAGATGCCATGTTGGAATTAGTACAGCATGATTTAGATTTAATGGTGGTGATTGGTGGATTTAACTCATCGAATACTACCCAATTACAACAAATTGCTTTTGAAAAGGGTATTCCTTCTTATCATATTGATGCTGTAGAACGGATTAAATCAGCTAAAGCTATCGAACATCGCCAGCTAAATGGAGAATTAGCGATCGCCGAAAATTGGCTACCAGCAGGTAAAATCGTTGTTGGTGTAACCTCTGGTGCATCTACACCCGATAAAGTTGTTGAAGACATCATCGAACAGATCTTTACCCTCAAAGCTTAGAACTTTAAGATTTATATAGCAGGGGACAGGTAATAGGTGACAGGTGACAGGGTTAAAAGCTTTGTGGTGTCTAAGTTTTATTATTTGTCGATGTCCTAACCAACTTGGCTACCGCTATACCAATTGGAAAAGTTCTGAAAAGTTGAGCAAAAAAAATCCCCCGCCGTAAGGTGGGGGATTTTTTCAGTTACCTAACAAAACTAGTAGCCAGATCAACCGAACTTACCAGCAGTGGAGGCGATGAGGAAGGCGGCGTAGGTGAGGACGTAGCCAACGGTGAAGTGAGCTAGACCAACCAAACGAGCTTGAACAATGGAGAGTGCAACGGGCTTGTCTTTCCAGCGAACTAGGTTAGCTAGAGGAGTACGCTCGTGCGCCCAAACCAAGGTTTCGATCAACTCTTGCCAGTATCCTCTCCAAGAGATGAGGAACATGAAGCCAGTTGCCCAAACTAGGTGTCCGAAGAGGAACATCCAAGCCCAAACAGACAGGTTGTTCATACCGTAGGGGTTGTAACCGTTGATCAACTGTGCAGAGTTAGCCCACAGGTAATCACGGAACCAGCCCATCAGGTAGGTAGAGTTTTCGTTGAACTGAGCAACGTTACCTTGCCAAATACCCAGGTGTTTCCAGTGCCAGTAGAAGGTTAACCAACCTACTGTGTTTAATGCCCAGAACAGAGCTAAGTAGAAGGAGTCCCAAGCGGAGATGTCGCAAGTACCGCCACGACCAGGGCCATCGCAAGGGAATGCGTAGCCGAAGTCTTTTTTGTCTGGCATTAATTTAGAACCACGAGCATCCAAAGCACCTTTGACTAGGATGAGGGTGGTTGTGTGCAGACCTAGTGCGATCGCATGGTGTACCAAGAAATCGCCAGGGCCAATTGTTAAGAACAAGGAATTGGTGCCAGAGTTAATGGCGTCTAACCAACCGGGCAACCAAACGTTTGCATAGTTGGGATAAGCTGTGTAAGCAACACTGTCGGGGTTAGACAACAAGGTGTCTAAGCCGTAAAGCACTTTACCGTGAGCAGCTTGAATGAATTGAGCAAATACTGGCTCGATCAGGATTTGCTTTTCAGGAGTACCGAAAGCAACTACTACGTCGTTATGAACGTACAAACCGAGGGTATGGAAGCCCAAGAACAGCGATACCCAGCTGAGGTGAGAGATAATCGCTTCTTTGTGCTGTAATACGCGCTCCAGCACGTTGCCTTTGTTTTGTTCGGGGTCGTAGTCACGTACCCAGAAAATTGCACCGTGGGCAAACGCACCAACCATCAGGAAAATTGCAATGTACTGGTGGTGGGTGTAAAGCGCTGCTTGGGTGGTGTAGTCCTTAGCGATGAACGCGTAAGCAGGCAAGGAGTACATGTGTTGCGCTACCAAGGAGGTAACAACACCTAAACAAGCTAGGTGCCAACCTAATTGGAAGTGCAGGGAGTTGTTGTAGGTGTCATAAATGCCTTGGTGAGGCATGTTGAATGGCCCTTCAACTTTTTTGCCAAAGAAAGTTTTGGCATTCATCATTTCTTTGATACTGTGACCAATACCAAAGTTGGTACGGTACATGTGACCAGCAACGATGAACAATACGGCGATCGCCAAATGGTGGTGAGCCATGTCGGTCAACCACAGAGATTCTGTCTGAGGATGGAAACCACCTAAGAAGGTCAGAATCGCTGTACCAGCACCAGTGGATGTACTAAATACATGACCAGCTGTATCTGGGTTTTGAGCGTAAACGCTCCAGTTACCTGTAAAGAATGGCTGCAAACCTGCTGGGTGGGGGGCAGTGCTTAAGAAGTTGTCCCAACCTACGTGCTGTCCGCGAGATTCGGGGATAGCAACGTGAATCAAGTGACCAGCCCAAGCTAGAGAGCTAACGCCGAACAAACCAGCAAGGTGGTGGTTTAGGCGAGATTCAGCACTCTTGAACCAAGCGAGGCTGGGGCGGAACTTGGGTTGCAAGTGCAACCAACCAGCAAATAAGAACAGGGCAGCGAATAGTAACAGACCAAGTGAACCAACATACAGTTCTTGGTTTGTCCGCATACCGATGGTGTACCACCAGTGGTAGACACCAGAGTAAGCAATGTTTACAGGATTACTAGCACCAGCTTGGGTAAAAGCTTCAATTGCGGGTTTACCGAAGTGGGGATCCCAAATCGCATGGGCAATTGGGCGGACGTGTAGAGGATCTTTAATCCACTGTTCAAAGTTACCTTGCCAGGCTACATGGAACAGGAGGCTAGAAGCCCAGAGGAAGATGATTGCCAGATGTCCGAAGTGGGTAGCGAAAATCTTTTGGTAAAGATTTTCCTCGGTCATGCCATCATGGCTTTCAAAATCATTGCCCATCGCGATCGCATACCAAATGCGACGCGTAGTTGGGTCCTGTGCGAGATCCTGGCTAAATTTTGGAAATTTTGTTGCCATAGCTTTGATATTTCCTCTGACCCTTAGCCATCAGGCATCAGCTTTTGGAGTTCTGAGTTTTGAGCTTTGAGCAATTACCCATCACTCACTACTCAGTACTCCGTATAACTGATTGCTATCCTACTGAAAGAATGTGTGCGTGGAAGAATGCCCAGGTGGTAGCGATTCCTCCTAAGAGGTAGTGAGCTACACCAACAGCACGGCCTTGAGTGATGCTCAGAGCGCGGGGTTGGATTGCAGGTGCTACCTTCAGTTTATTATGAGCCCAAACAATGGACTCAATTAGTTCTTGCCAGTAGCCACGACCACTGAACAGGAACATTAAGCTGAATGCCCAAACAAAGTGAGCGCCTAGGAACATTAATCCGTAAGCAGACAAAGCACTACCGTAGGAGTTGATTACTTGTGAAGCTTGCGCCCACAAGAAGTCTCGCAACCAGCCGTTGATAGTGATGGCACTTTGGGCAAAGTTACCACCAGTAATATGAGACACATTACCAGCTGCGTCTACAGTTCCCCAAACATCAGATTGCATTTTCCAACTGAAGTGGAAAATCACAATAGATAGGGAGTTATACATCCAGAACAATCCGAGGAACACATGATCCCAGCCGGAAACTTGGCAAGTACCACCACGGCCTGGGCCGTCGCAGGGGAAGCGGAAACCTAAGTTGGCTTTATCGGGGATCAAGCGAGAGCTGCGAGCGAACAGTACGCCTTTCAGCAGAATCAGAACAGTTACGTGGATGGTAAAAGCATGGATGTGGTGAATCAAGAAGTCAGCTGTACCCAAAGCGATGGGCATCATAGCGACTTTACCACCTACAGCCAAGATACCGCCGCCAAAGGCATAACTCACAGGCTCTAAGGCATTGGGAGCTGTGCCACCAGGAGCCAAGGTGTGCAAGTTTTGCACCCATTGAGCAAACACTGGCTGCAACTGAATTGCGCTGTCAGAGAACATGTCTTGGGGACGGCCCAAGGCACGCATTGTGTCGTTGTGGATGTACAGACCAAAGCTGTGGAAGCCGAGGAAAATACAAACCCAGTTCAGGTGGGAAATAATTGCATCCCGGTGACGAATCACCCGATCCAGAACGTTATTTTGGTTCACAACTGGATCGTAATCCCGCACCATGAAGATGGCTGCGTGAGCCGCACCACCTACAATCAAGAATCCACCGATCCAAATATGGTGAGTGAAGATACACAACTGAGTTGCGTAGTCAGTCGCCAAATATGGATAGGGAGGCATCGCGTACATGTGATGCGCGATGATGATTGTCAGCGAACCCAAGAAGGCAAGGTTAGTTGCTAATTGAGCGTGCCAAGAGGTGGTCATGTTCTCATAAAGACCCTTGTGACCTTCCCCGGTGAAGGGGCCTTTGTGGTTTTCGAGGATCTCTTTGATGCTGTGACCAATGCCCCAGTTTGTGCGGTATTGATGACCAGCAATGATGAAGAGTACAGCGATCGCTAAGTGGTGATGAGAAATATCAGTCAGCCACAGACCACCGGTTACAGGGTTTAAACCGCCCTTGAAGGTCAAGAAGTCAGCATACTGACCCCAGTTCAAGGTGAAGAAAGGTGTTAAACCAGCCGCAAAGCCGGGGAATAGGTCGATCAACAAACTCTTGTTGAGAATGAACTCATGAGGTAAGGGGATATCTTTAACAGCTACCCCTGCATCCAAAAGCTTGTTGATTGGTGCGGAGACGTGAATTAAGTGTCCAGCCCATCCCAAGGAACCGCAGCCTAGTAGAACTTGCAGGTGGTGGTTCAACATCGACTCCACATTCTGGAACCATTCCAGTTTGGGAGCGCGTTTGTGGTAGTGGAACCAGCCAGCAAATAAGAACAAGCCTGCTAATACCAAGCCGCCAATCGCTGTGCAGTAAAGCTGGAAGGAGTTAGTGATACCCCAGCCACGCCATACTTGGAACAAGCCAGAGGTGATCTGAATACCGTGGAATCCTCCACCGACATCACCATTTAAAATGTCTTGTCCAACAATGGGCCAAACGACTTGAGCACTGGGTCTCACGTTCAACGGATCACTTAACCAGGCTTCGTAGTTAGAAAACTTCGCGCCGTGGAATATCATCCCGCTTAACCAGATGGTCACAACGGCCAGGTGTCCGAAGTGAGCCGCAAATATCTTGCGGGAAATGTCTTCTAAATCGCTTGTATGAGTATCAAAATCGTGGGCGAGAGCGTGGAGGTTCCAAATCCAGGTGGTGGTTTTTGGGCCTCTAGCTAGAGTTCTGTCGAAGTGTCCTGGCAATGCCCATTTTTCAAATGAGGTTGGTACCGGGTCATTATCAACTATCACTCTGGCTTTCTTTTCCTCTCGCTCCGGAGGACTAATCGTCATTCGACCTCCTCTGGTGATAAGGAATGAGGAATCATGAAACCACAATGTGATCTTTAGTCGCCTTCTCCAGATAGTGGCTGGAGGAGCGATGAAGACGCTATGTGGAAGTTTGTTTCTGTTGAATTATAAAGTCTTTACTTGTACATTGTTGGAGAGATTTTAACAATAATTCAAAATCGCCAAATTAATTGTCTGATCTAGCTTTTATCTTTAAACTCCTGAGCAAAAAGTCAATACTTTCTTCATTTAATTTACAAAGAATAACAATTCGTTAAATTTATGATTCATGGATATAATATGTACCAACTCAGTATTCTAGACTCCAGCCATATACATTTTTGGTACGAGAGTAAGACCTCTGTAAGCGGAAATTGTCAAAAAGATTACTGCTGTCCTAGCATTTAAAAAAATACATAGTACCTGAGCAAAACTTTACCTTTTAGGCTATGGTGTCCGATGGGCAGGTTAGGACAAAATGATTTTGCAGTTTTGCAGACTATAACTGGGTTTAAGGCATGAATTTGTGGTGTGTGAAGACTTTAAAACAGATCCTCCCCAGGAGTCTGACTATTATTAAGTGGCTAATCATACTAGTATTTGTCTTGAATTTAAACAGTTGTGCAGAGAAAGCGGTTAGTCAAGACGTATCTATTAGCCCTACAGAAAAATCTCAACCGACTTCGCAGCAATTTACTGAAGTTGCACCACCAGAGGTGATTCAAGAACTGCGTTCAACCTTAGAGGTGTATCGCCCTCAGGTGACTATAGTCACACCTCAACTTGAGGAAATCATCCCAGATACGAAAGTTAAAGTTCAGTTTCAGGTAAAAGATTTACCTGTATTTAAAGACCCAAAGTTGCAATTAGGCCCTCATCTCCACGTAATTTTGGATAATCAGCCTTACATCCCTGTGTACGATTTAAGCCAGCCCTTGGTTTTGTCGGATTTATCTCCAGGTACACATACTGTACGTGTGTTTGCTACTCGTCCTTGGGGTGAAAGCTTTAAAAATGAAGGTGCTTATGCTCAGACTACATTTCACATTTTTACTAAAACGGATGATAACAGTCCTGATTCTAGCTTGCCCTTGCTAACTTACAGCACTCCGCAAGGTAGTTATGGCGCTGAACCAATTTTGCTGGACTTTTATTTAACTAACGCCCCACTGCGTTTAGGATCTACAGATAATCCGAATGACCTGTTCAGTGATTGGCGCATCCGTTGCACAATTAATGGTGAAAGCTTTGTTTTCGATCGCTGGCAAGCAGTTTACCTCAAAGGCTTCCAACCTGGAAATAATTGGGTGAAGCTGGAATTTTTAGATAACCAAGGTAACACTGTCAAAAATGCCTTTAACACTACTGTGAGATTGGTTAACTACCAACCAAAGGGTAAAGATACACTTTCTCGAATTATTAGAGATGAACTTAAAGCTGATGAAGTACGCAGCATTGTAGATCAAAGTTACATTCCTCAGCCATTAGTTCCCACACCGACACCAGAACCACAAACAATTCCACAACGTGAAATTCCAGAGGTAGTTCAACCTCAACCAACTGAGTTACCACAGCCAGAAGTAACACCTACACCGCAAGTGACTGAGTCGCCAGCACCGGAGGTAATACCCACAACTCAAGCTACTGAGTCGCCAGCACCAGCACCAGAAGTAATACCTACACCTCAAGTTACTGAGTC
>NZ_DF978449.1:31039-54627 GCF_002897135.1 Nostoc cycadae WK-1
ACCTCAAGTTACTGAGTCGCCATCGCCAGAACCAGAAGTAATACCTACACCTCAAGTTACAGAAGTTCCTGAAAAACCAGAAACTGAGCCTTTAAAATCTAGATTAGGTAAATATTTTCAGCGTCGTCTGCTTCCAACACCTTAAGAGGAGGAATGAGAGATGGAAGTTTTAAACGCAAAGGGGCGCGGAGGTAAACGCAAAGTTACGCTGAGTTTTCTTTGCGTCTTTGCGCGAGACAAAAAATTAATAAGTCTAGTTTAAAAGATACTCAATTCTAATTTTTGGGCTAAAGCTTCAATAAAAGCGATCGCCGCTACGGAATTTCCGACTGTATCTAAGGCGGGACTGTAGCAAGCGATCGCTCCGATGTTTGGTACTATGGCTAACATGGCACCACTAATGCCTGATTTCATCGGTAAACCAATTCTGAGAGCGAACTTAGCCGAGTCTTGGTAAAGTCCACACATCAACATCACGGCGTTAACTATCCGGTGATGCTGTAAATTATTTCCACAAGCTAAGGCTTTTCCTAACAAAGCTAAATCTTCTACTCTGCCTGAGATACAGCATATTTGCTCATAAGTGTCAAGAGCTATTTCAGGATTGTCAAGACAATTTTTTTCTGCGAGATAATTGGTGATTGCTTGGTTAATTAGTGAACGTGAAGCACGTACTGAAGCCAGCATGACTTCATCTAAATACACTTGGGAACCTGTTAACTGATTTAACCACTGACAAAGATGTGAAGTGCGATCGCTTGCAGTTTTTCCTGGTAATTTATCAGCTAAAGTAATTGCACCACTATTAATCATGGGATTACGGGGATAGCCGTTATCAGCAATCAATTGATCTAAAGAATTAAAAGCAGCATCCGACGGTTCAACCCCAACCCATTGTAAAACGGTGTCCGTTCCCATATTTTCTAGCAGATACAGAAAGGAAAATGCTTTGATGACACTCATCAAGGGAAACACACAATCTGTATCGCCTGAACTATAAGGTTGTTCTGAGACACAGCAGATGTGAACCGCAAACCAAGTAGGATTAACTACAGATAATTGTGGGATGCGATCGCACACTTTACCCTGTACAGTCTGAATCTTAACTTGTTGCACCCAAGCAGCCAAATCAGTGGTAGTAAGTTTATCCAGTTTGCTCAAAAGTGATACAGCCTCAAGATTATTCTCAGTAATGTATAGCAGTAAACAGTCAACAGGCTTAAAACTTTCTTTTTGTCTAGGTTACGCAGGCATCTCACACGTCATTATTAATTTCTTAATTAAGTTATCTCCCCTACACCCATTTCAAAGGATATCTCATGACTCCCCGCGTCAGAGCGCCAGAATTTCCCCAAAATTACACTTGGCTGAATACTGACAAACCTTTGTCCTTAAAACAACTTAGGGGTAGAGTTGTCATCTTAGACTTTTGGACATACTGCTGTATTAATTGCCTGCACATCCTACCAGACTTGAAATATCTCGAACATAAATATAAAGACAGCATTACAGTAATTGGTGTTCACTCCGCCAAGTTTGACAACGAACAAGAAACAGAAAATATCCGCCAAGCTATTTTGCGCCATGACATTGAACATCCAGTTTTAGTAGATCAAAATTTTCGTGTATGGCAAGAATATACTGTGCGTGCTTGGCCGACATTCATGATTATCGATCCAGAAGGTTATGTAGTTGGCTATGTTTCTGGCGAAGGTAAGCGTGAGGTTTTAGACGAGTTAATTACAAAAGTAATTGAAGAACACCAGCAAAAAAGCACTATCAACTTTCAAGAAATTAACCATATTTTAGAAAAGCAGCAACAACAAATAATTTCACCCTTAGCTTTTCCAGGAAAAGTCTTAGCCACGCCAATAGGTTTATTCATCGCTGACTCTGGACATCACCGCTTAGTTATAAGTAACTTTGATGGCGAAGTTCTTCACATTATTGGTACAGGACAACCTGGCTTAACTGACGGTAGTTTTAGCAAAGCACAGTTTTCTGCACCACAGGGAATGGTATTTGATAGTGAAAATCAAATCCTATTTGTTACTGATACCGAAAATCATGCTTTGCGGCGAATTGATTTGCATCGCCAAATGGTCGAGACAATTGCAGGAACTGGAGAACAAAGCCGTAACATTCATCCTCATAGTGGTGTTGGTTTAGAAACTGCACTCAATTCTCCTTGGGATTTAGTCAAAAGTGGGAATACCTTATTTATTGCAATGGCGGGTTCTCATCAAATTTGGCAAATGAACTTAGCCACCAACATTATCAAAACCTATGCTGGTACAGGTGCAGAAGGTTGTGTTGATGGTTCACTGACAGAATCAGCTTTTGCTCAACCTAGTGGTATGACTACAGATGGACAAAAACTGTATATTGCTGATAGTGAAATTAGTACAATTCGGAGTGTAGAAATTGTTGAACCATACCAAGTCACAACTATTTGCGGTAGTCAGCAGTTATTCGGTTTTGGCGACGTGGATGGACAAAGTACAGATGTAAGGTTACAACACTGTATGGCGGTAGAATATGCGGAAAATTTTCTGTGGGTAGCAGATACATACAACCACAAAATTAAATTAGTTAGTCCCAGCACAGGTAATTGTCAAACCATTTTGGGAGATGGTTCTGCGGGTTTACAAGATGGACAAGGTAAAAATAGCCGATTTTTTGAACCTTCTGGATTGAGTGTTATGGGTTCAAATATATATATTAGTGATACCAACAATCACGTTATTCGCTGTGTTAATTTAAATAATTTTACAGTGGCGACAATGCAATTTTCTGGTTTGTGTGCGCCAGATATATGTATTCCTAAGAATCAAGACAATCTGCTATAGCAGTCCTAAATCATTTGTGGAATTCCCTTTCTTTTCCTTCCTCTCCTTCTTTGTGTTCTTTGCGGTTCGTCCAAAAGAATACTTTTTCACAACTCAGATAGGATTGCTATATGAACTTAGTAATTTTTGATATTGATGGTACACTCACCAATACAAACCAGATTGATGAAACCTGCTTTATAAATACCTTTGCTTCAGAATTTGGATTTATTGATATTAATTCAAACTGGGCTGAATACAAGAAAATTACAGATTCCGGCATTACTCAGCAAATTTTTCAGGAAAGATTACAACGTCAGCCATCAGAATTAGAAATCAAAAGATTCAAACTTGCTTTTGTTGAAAAACTCCAGCAGGAAATTATCACACATAAACATCTATTTAGTAGTATCCCTGGTGCAGAAAAGGTATTAGCTGAATTACAAACCTCTATTACATGGTGTGTAGCGATCGCAACTGGTGGATGGTATAATTCTGCTCTATTAAAACTGCAAGCAGCCGACTTAGAAATACACAATATTCCCTTAGCTTCATCTGATGATGGCATTTCTAGAGAAGATATTATTAATGCTGCTATTCTCAAAGCTAAGAATAACTACAACATAGAAGAATTTACCAAAATTGTTTTTATCGGGGATGGTATTTGGGATATTAAAGCTGCGCGTAATCTAAATATTAGTTTCATTGGGATAGCCAATCACCAAGCGCCAGAAAAATTATTAGATGCTGGTGCTAAAACGGTGCTGCAAGATTTCGATAACTGCGACTTTACCAAACTACTCGATGCAGCAGAAGTCCCAAAATATAACATTCCATTCCTTCTGCATATTACACAGCACCTGTCATGGGAACAAGCTAAAGATAATGATATTTATATAGCAGAATCTCTCGTCAACGAAGGTTTTATTCACTGCTCAAAAGTAGCACAGATTATCCCAGTAGCTAACAGATTTTTTTATAACCAACAAAAATTAGTTATATTATTAATTGATAGTCAAAAAGTTGAAGCAGAAATTCGCTACGAAGCGGGTGAAACCGGAGAAATATTTCCGCATATTTATGGAAGTTTAAATATAGATGCGGTAACTCAAGTGATAAATTTTGCATCAGGAGTTAATGGCTACTTCGATTTACCCAAGCAACTGCAAGATTTACTCTCGGAAACCGAATAATTTAAAATATTTAATCCGACAAGTATATTTAGCAATACCGATTGTTTATTTAGTTACCATTGTTAACAAATAGCTAGAGCAGATCTGTATTGACAAGATGTCCAATTCAAAATTTAAACTATAATTTAATCTAATGATAAGCATAGAGTCTTGGGTGAGAGTTAGCTGATCCGCTTCTTTTAAGCTAATTTTACGCAAGAGTCAGTCTATGCTTAAGACAGAAAGATAAATGCAACTTTGGTAATGAACAATAGATAAAATGAACAAAGTTAGCCTGAATGTCTAATCGCCAAAACCTATATATCTCATGGATTTTGCTAATCTTGCATCCCAGTTGAATGCTGGAACAATTCTGCCAGAGGGAATTGTGATTGTTACCCTCTTAGGGGTTTTGATTGTTGATTTGATTTTGGGGCGTACATCCGCACGCTGGATTGGATATCTAGCGATCGCAGGTTTACTAGCTGCAATTGTCGCCCTGTGCTATCAATGGGACGCTATCAACCCCATCTCTTTTAGTGGTGGCTTCACTGGTGATGACCTCAGTATTGTGTTTCGCGGTATTATCGCGTTGTCTGCCGTTGTCACGATATTGATGTCAATTCGCTACGTTGAGCAGAGTGGTACTGCTTTAGCCGAATTCATCGCCATTTTGCTGACTGCTACTCTAGGAGGAATGTTCTTATCTGGCGCTAGTGAGTTAGTGATGATTTTCATCTCACTAGAAACTTTAAGTATTTCCTCTTATCTGCTGACAGGCTATACCAAGCGCGATCCTCGTTCTAACGAAGCGGCGTTGAAATATCTGTTGATTGGTGCTGCTAGTACAGCAGTATTTTTATACGGCGTTTCGTTGCTGTACGGTTTATCGGGTGGTCAAACAGAATTAAGTGCGATCGCCAACGGTATCATCACAGCTAAAGTTAGCCAATCCCTCGGTTTGGTGATTTCGCTCGTTTTCATCATTGCAGGTATTGGCTTCAAAATTTCCGCTGCACCCTTTCACCAGTGGACACCAGACGTTTATGAAGGCGCTCCAACTCCAGTTATTGCCTTTTTATCTGTTGGTTCCAAAGCCGCTGGGTTTGCTTTAGCCATCCGCCTACTAACTACCGTCTTCCCAATGGTGGCTGACGAATGGAGATTTGTGTTTACAGCCCTCGCCATTCTCAGCATGATCTTGGGTAATGTGGTGGCTCTCGCACAAACTAGCATGAAACGGATGCTGGCTTATTCATCCATTGCTCAAGCTGGGTTTGTGATGATTGGCTTGATTGCTGGTACAGAGGCGGGATACGCCAGTATGGTATTTTATCTGCTGGTTTATTTGTTTATGAACCTGTGCGGTTTCACCTGCGTGATTCTCTTCTCCCTACGCACCGGAACCGACCAAATTAACGAGTACTCAGGTTTATATCAAAAAGACCCACTGTTGACATTAGGCTTGAGTATTGCCTTGCTCTCACTAGGCGGTATTCCACCACTAGCGGGATTTTTTGGCAAAATCTACTTGTTCTGGGCTGGTTGGCAAGCTGGTCTTTATGGCTTAGTTTTGCTAGGTTTGGTAACTAGTGTTGTCTCCATCTATTACTACATTCGTGTAGTCAAAATGATGGTAGTTAAAGAACCCCAAGAAATGTCCGACGTAGTGAAAAACTATCCCGAAGTACGTTGGGATTTGCCTGGATTAAGACCTTTACAAGTAGGGTTAGTAGTTAGCTTAATTGCGACTACCATAGCCGGGATTTTGTCAAATCCACTGTTCACCTTAGCGAACAATTCCATTTCTCACACGCAAATCTTACAAGCAACAATTACTAAAGTGAGTACAGTTCCTCTAGAAGAACCAGAAAAGCTGTAGCTTACTTTATACCTGTATTTATGGCTAATAGCTAATCATTGATGATGAAAAGCTATTAGCCATTTTTATTTGATAAAAACTCTACAATTAATCTGTAGCAATAGGCCAGATGCTTAAGCAAAAAAATGGCACTCTGTCACCTACTATATCTAAATTAAATTTTGGAGATGCTGCACTAACTGGGGTGCCTGTAACACTCCTTCAATTTTATCTACAGGCTTACCCTCTTTAAATAACATGAGTGTTGGCAAGGCTTCAATACGATATTGACTAGCCAATTCGGTGTATTTTTCTGTGTCAATTTTAACAATGCGTAGACGGTCTTTTAATTGAGCATTTACTTGATCTAAAATCGGCCCCATCATTTTGCAAGGGCCACACCATTCAGCGTAAAAATCTACTAATACAGGTACATCAGAACCAGAAAGCATTTCTTCAAAACTGTTGAAATGTTTTTTAGTGGCCATACGACACACACCGAATTTTTATGGATTGCTTTTAATCTTAATGCGTGCTTTCAAGAATAGCTGTAACATTATTTTATTTTTATAGTCAATGGTCAATAGTTTGCTCTTCGCGCCACAAATATTGTCCTTGAGTGAATTAACAAGCACAAATAGCCATAAGATTATTAGCGCGGTAATTCAAAAGCTTAAGGAATAATTTATGGAAGTTTTGCCAGAAAACTTGCAAAGTCTTAAAGGAAAAGTAGCAATTGTTACTGGTGGTTCGCGGGGCATTGGAAAGGCGATCGCACTCGAATTAGCAAAATATGGAGCTAGTGTAGCGGTTAATTATGCTAGTTCCAGTACAGCAGCAGATGAGGTAGTTACCGATATTACTGCTGTTGGTGGACAGGCGATCGCATTGCAAGCTGATGTTTCGCAAGCAGATCAAGTAGAGGCACTAATCAACGCCACCACAGAAAAATTTGGTCGAGTTGATATCTTAGTTAACAATGCCGGAATTACCCGCGACACATTACTTTTGCGGATGAAGCCAGAAGAATGGCAAGCTGTAATTGACCTGAATCTGACTGGCGTTTTCTTATGTACCCGCGCCGTCAGTAAAATCATGCTCAAGCAACGTTTCGGGCGAATTATTAACATTGCCTCTGTTGCAGGACAAATGGGCAACCCTGGCCAAGCAAATTACAGTGCTGCCAAAGCAGGAGTCATTGGTTTTACTAAAACCGTTGCTAAAGAACTCGCTACTCGCGGGATCACAGTGAATGCAGTCGCCCCTGGTTTTATTACCACCGATATGACCAGCAATCTCAGCAACACCGAAGAAATTTTAAAATTTATCCCTCTTGGTCGCTATGGGCAACCAGAAGAGGTAGCTGGGATGGTGCGCTTCCTTGCTGCCGATGCCGCCGCCAATTACATTACAGGGCAAGTTTTCAATGTCGATGGTGGTATGGTGATGTAATGACGCGACGCTTCTGCGTCGCTAACGCTGCGCTATCGCGGACTCGCTAACGCTGCGCTAACGGAATTACGAATTATTTAAGATTCTTTGGCAAACTGTAAAGCCTAACAAAATAATGATGCTCACACTGGTAGCAACTATGACAGACAAAGGCATATTTCGGATGTGCATTGCCAGCAAGTTGCCAATTAAGGTAATTGTCCAAAGAGTAAATGCAGCGTGACTTTGCGAGAACCCCCAAGCTAATAAACGGTGGTGTAGGTGATCCTTGCCAGGAGTACTGAGGGGGTTTTTTCCTGCTAATAGTCGCCGTAAAAACACTTGGGTAGTGTCTAAGACTGGTAATAACAAAAATAAAACTGTCGGTACTAAGGAAAAGACTGTAGTTACCTGCAAGTCACCTAAAATACTGGTCGCAGCTAAAACATAGCCAAAAAAGTATGCTCCCGCGTCACCCATAATGATGCGCGAGGGGTGGAAGTTGTGGCGTAAAAAACCTAAAGCTCCACCTCCTAAAGCTGCCAAAACTAAGGTTGCTGCCGCTTTGTTAGGAAATTGGGCGGAAACTGCCAACAAACTCATAGCGGTAATAAAACTGATCCCGCCAGCCAATCCATCCATTCCATCCATCAAATTGATGGCATTGGTAATCCCAACAACCCAGAGTACTGTAATCAACATTGATAACAGTGAGTCTATGGGCGTGCCGAACACAACTTTGATGCTGATGCCATTGGCTACCAGCAACAAGGCTGTGATGATCTGTGTCCACAAGCGCACAGAAGGGGGTAAACCGAACTGATCATCAATAAAGCCGACTAAAACTAGGATTGAGCCTCCTAGTAGCACAGTTAAAACCTGCGCCAAAACACTTTGTAATTCAATCGGTCGTAACAGACTTGCAAGAACTAACGCGGCAATTACTCCTGCATAAATAGCCAAACCCCCAGCATTCGGTAAAGGTTCCCGATTTAGCCGTCGCGCATTTGGTTGGTCAGCCCAACCAACCCGCAGGGCAAACTTGCGTACTGTGGGTATTAAGCGCCATGTCACTAGCCAAGCAAAAAGAAACGTAAATACTACTGCCAACCAGCCGATGCCGCTTGGGTCGGCAATACCCAGAGACTTAAGGGAGTTGTATAGATTCATCTCCCAATTCAACCATTACTGCCTGTATCCTACATGAGCATCAAATGTATATTAATCAATTTTTTAATAAAAGGTACTGGAAAACTATGAAGTTAAAAGGTAAAAGTAAAAAGCTTATTTTGCCTTTTTGCTTTTTACTTCTTCAGTACCCAGTACCAATCCTGATCAATTCCATTTATAATCTGACCAGCTTGGGTTATTAGCACTCTGAGTCTGTGAGTGCTAAATTGTCTAATGGAAGCGCTAGAGAAGTGAAACATGGCTAAAATTATTTCCTTTGATGAAGAATCACGGCGGGCGCTAGAACGAGGTGTCAACGCCCTAGCCGATGCAGTGAAAATTACTTTGGGGCCAAAGGGTCGTAACGTCCTGTTAGAAAAGAAATATGGTGCGCCCCAAATTGTCAATGATGGAATCACGGTCGCTAAAGAAATTGAATTAGAAGACCCTTTAGAAAATACTGGTGCGAGACTGATTCAAGAAGTAGCATCTAAAACTAAGGATATTGCTGGGGATGGTACCACTACCGCCACAGTTTTAGCACAGGCATTAATTAAAGAAGGTCTGAAAAACGTTGCGGCTGGTACTAACCCCATCAACTTAAAGCGCGGGATTGACAAAACTATCGAAGCGCTAGTAGCAGAAATTGCCAGAGTGGCTAAACCAGTAGAAGGCGATGCGATCGCACAAGTAGCCACAGTATCTGCGGGTAACGATGAAGAAGTCGGCAGGATGCTGGCAGAAGCAATGGAAAAAGTCACCAAAGATGGTGTCATTACCGTTGAAGAATCCAAATCCCTGACCACTGAACTCGAAGTAGTAGAAGGGATGCAAATCGATAGAGGTTATATCTCTCCGTACTTCATTACTAACAACGAACGGCAGATCGTTGAATTTGAAAATGCGCGTATCCTGATTACCGATAAGAAAATCAACAGCATTCAAGAATTAGTTCCCGTACTCGAAAAAGTTGCCCGTTTGGGTCAACCACTATTGATTGTTGCGGAAGACGTAGAAGGAGATGCCTTAGCAACTTTAGTAGTCAACAAAGCACGGGGTGTTTTGACTGTGGCTGCTATCAAAGCGCCTGGATTTGGCGATCGCCGCAAAGCTATATTGCAAGATATTGCCATCCTCACCGACGGTCAGTTAATTTCTGAAGAAATTGGTCTGAGTTTAGATACTGCTTCTTTAGAAACTTTGGGAACTGCCCGCAAAATCACCATCGACAAAGAAAACACCACAATTGTCGCTGGTAGCACCACTAAGCCAGAAATTCAAAAGCGGATTGGTCAAATTCGCAAGCAGTTAGAAGAAACTGATTCGGAATACGACAAAGAAAAACTGCAAGAACGCATTGCTAAATTAGCTGGCGGTGTTGCAGTAATTAAAGTTGGTGCAGCCACCGAAACCGAACTCAAAGACCGCAAACTGCGGATTGAAGACGCACTAAACGCCACTAAAGCAGCCGTAGAAGAAGGAATTGTTCCTGGTGGTGGTACAACCTTAATTCACTTGTCTACCAAAATAGACGAAGTTAAGCACAGCCTCAATGAAGAAGAAAAAATTGGGGCAGATATTATCAAACGCGCTTTAGAAGCACCCTTGCGCCAAATTGCTGAAAATGCTGGCGATGAAGGTTCTGTAATTGTTTCTAAAGTGAGAGAAACCGAGTTTAACGTTGGTTACAACGCTGCGACCGGTGAATTCCAAGACTTGATTGCAGCGGGGATCATTGACCCAGCAAAAGTCGTACGTTCTGCCCTACAAAACGCCGCTTCTATTGCGGGAATGGTTTTGACCACTGAAGCGATCGTTGTCGAAAAACCAGAGAAGAAAGCTGCTGCACCTGATATGGGTGGTATGGGCGGCATGGGTGGTATGGGCGGTATGGGTGGTATGGGCGGTATGGGTATGATGTAAGCTCTACCTTCCCAGATAAATAATATCTTTATCTTTTTTCACAGTTTGCCTTGCCAAGGCAAGCTGTTTTTTTATACACTGACTGATTTATTAGCAATCCAGCTATACAATTTGGGCTAATGCCAATTAATAGTAGTTGACCAATGACTGATCACCAATGAAAATTGACAATTAACAAATGATTAGTAAAATTCGCCGTCTCACCAAAAAAGTACGTAAGCCAAACTTCCCGGATTTTTATCATCAACCAGGAACCATACCGGGAACTCTGATTATTGATGAAGATGCCGAAGCGCCCACAATTGTTTTGTTTGATTACAATCAAACAAACTTTATCCGTAAACAAATAGCAACTCCAGAAGAGTGTCTGAATTACTTGGATACAGAATCTGTTTCTTGGGTCGATGTCCAAGGTCTAGGTAATCAAGATATATTACAGCGATTAGGTAAAGTCTTTGAGTTACATCCTCTAGTTTTAGAAGATGTAGTCAATATGGGAGAACGCCCTAAAATCGAAGATTATGAAGACCAATTACTAATTATTGCTCGCATGGTAGTTCCGAAAGAAACAACCTGTGGATTTTATAGTGAACAAGTAAGTTTTGTATTAGGAAAACATTATTTGCTAACAGTGCAGGAAGAACCAGAACATGATTGTTTTGATAGTGTCAGAATGCGAATAGATAAAGGTAAAGGCATTATTCGGAAAAATGGCGCTGATTATTTAGCTTATGCTTTGTTAGATGCAATTATTGATGGTTTTTTTCCAGTTTTAGAACTTTATGGTGAACGGATTGAAGAATTAGAAGAAGAGGTAATCCTCAAACCTACACCACAAACACTACAACAAATTTATCAAATTAGACAGGAACTATTACAACTGCGGCGGTCTATTTGGCCGCAAAGAGATGCTATTAATGCGTTAATTCGAGATAGTAGCGATTTAATTAGTGAAGAGGTCAGAATCTATCTCCGAGATTGCTATGACCACACCGTTCAAGTTATGGATATGGTGGAAACCTACCGAGAATTAGCATCAGGATTAATGGATGTATATCTATCAGCAGTCAGTAACAAAATGAATGAAATTATGAAGCTACTAACGGTAGTTTCAGCTATTTTTATTCCTTTAACTTTTGTTGCTGGTGTTTATGGGATGAATTTTAATCCAGATAAATCGCCATACAATATGCCTGAACTAAATTGGTATTGGGGATATCCAGTTTGCTTGGCTTTAATGGTAGCGATCGCAGTTAGTTTACTCATCCTATTTTGGCGCAGAGGATGGCTCGCTAATTTTTCTAGTATTAAACATGATTGAAGCTAAATCATTAAAACTAATTCAGGGAGATAAAATTCCAAATGCTCAAAGGTAGCGGCGATCAAAATTTAGTTGTATTGACACTTTATATTATTGGTGTATCTTACACCTTTAACCGCATGGTTGAATCTATAGATGATAAAATCAAATATGCTTATAAAAGTGATGCAGTCAACGAACAACTAACAACACAAGAACTCAAAGACCAAATTGGAATTTCTTTTAAACTTAATTCTTCCTACTCATTAGAAGATTTAAAAGAATTACAAATTACCATTGAAAATAAATCAGATAATCTAGCTGTATATGTTGACTGGGAAAATAGCACTTTGGTAGTGGAACACACCAAGCAATCACGCCGTGTAATTCGGATTTCTCCCTATTTAACTCGTGACTTAGCAATACCACAAACTCCCAGTTTAATCACCCCGAAAAAAACACTGACTGAAAAGGTGACAGCCGAAGATGTTTTAGAATTGGATTCTGTAGCCGGAACCTATTCTGCAAAAAAACCTCTAGTAAGTATCACTGGCTTAAAGAATGGTGGGCCGCCTCAAAAAAAGCTATATAACGACTTTATGAATCGAGGCAAAGAATTAGAATTTTCTTTACAGCTAGTGTTAAGAATATCTGATGTTCGGGTTGGGATAGCACCAGGGATAAATATTCCACCGATGTATTTGATCAATTGTCCTTTCACGATCAAAAAATTACCTTGGACTTACGCTCTACCTTGGAATAAAAAGAAGAAATAACTCAAATCCGACACATGATGCCATCCAGGATTACACTGTAGTTAGGGAGAGAGTAGGCGCAGGCAGTTGCAGAACCGTCATTAATGATAGTTTTGAGGAAAGTCCGGGCTCCCGAAAGACCAAACTTGCTGGATAACGTCCAGTGCGAGCGATCGTGAGGATAGTGCCACAGAAAGATACCGCTAATCAGTCATTTGTCAATAGTCATTTGTCATTTGTAAAAATACAAAGGACGAAGAACAAAGGACAAATGACCAAATTAGTAAGGGTGCAAAGGTGCGGTAAGAGCGCACCAGCAGCGTCGAGAGGCGTTGGCTCGGTAAACCCCGGTTGGGAGCAAGGTCAGAGGAACTACGGTTGGTCTTTTACCAGTTCCGTGTATGAGAGCCGCTAGAGGCGTTTGGTAACAACCGTCCCAGATAGATAACTGCCATCATGTAAATTTTTTTTACATAGATAACAGAACCCGGCTTACTACCAACTCTCTCTCCTATTCGGATCATTAGTCATTTGTCCTGCGTCCTTTTTTGAGGACTATTGACTATTGACTATTGACTATTGACTATTGACTAATGACTATTGTTTATCCCCGTCGTCAAAGACAACTTGAAAGCTTAGTAAGAAAGTTAGGCTTGCCATTGGATGCACCAATTAAATGGCAACTTTTAGATTTGGCGCTAACTCACCCAACGGTATCTGATACAGCGAATTATGAACAACTGGAGTTTGTGGGTGATGCTGTAGTGCGACTGGCTGCGGCTGTGATTTTATGGGAAAAATACCCAGATTGCCAAGTTGGAGATTTCGCAGCGATTCGTTCGGTATTAGTGAGCGATCGCATCCTCGCCCAATTAGCTAGAGAATATGGTTTAGAACTATATTTATTAGTTGCCGGTAGTGCAACCAGTGATAAAGTCGGTCAAGAATCACGCTTGGCTGATGCTTTTGAAGCTGTGTTGGGTGCGCTTTATCTCAGCACAAATAATTTAGATCTCATCCGTCCTTGGTTAGATTCTCACTTTGAGCAACTAGCAACAGAAATTCGTCTTGATCCGGCTCGGCTCAACTATAAAGCAGCTTTACAAGAATGGACTCAAGCTCAATTTAAAGTTTTACCAGAATATCGTGTTGAGGAAATTAATCATCCCAACCGCAATCAAGAGCGATTTGCAGCAGAAGTTTGGCTCTACGACAAAAAACTTGGTGAAGGTAGAGGACGTTCTATCAAAGCCGCAGAACAAGCCGCAGCCAAAATAGCTTTTTTAGCAGTTAATAATCAGGAAAAAACGTAAAAATAACCTAAATTACGTATAATTTGTATTTTAAATTGGATAAATATCTAAATCAATGTCATACATTAAGTAAAATTACTTAGTGTATTTTGCCATGCGCCTGATAATGCAATGACATCATCTCCTAAGAAAACGGGAAAACTATGATTAACCCCTAATTGGGGAAATTTCCATGTAAGTCCCGAATAGGAAAATGCTAAAAAAATATTTGGTTAATAGTTTAATTTTGTCTTTTTCTCTAGTTCCCTGGCTGGGCGTGGGAATGCTGTTTGAATCTAAAGCCAATGCTTTACCAGGACAAAGTACGGAAGAAGTAACTACTTGGATGAACGCCCATCCGACACTGCGTCCGGGAAATGGTGAAAAATTGTATGTGCAGAAGAGTGACACAGCAGCCCAGCGATTCACTTTTCAAGCTTCGGTGTTACCTCCTGGTAAGGTGGAGTTTGCCAAAGACCGCAGTCGGATTCGTTACGAACGCTTGGCTATGTATGATGCTATTAATGGTATGAGCTTTCAACGTTTGCAAGAATCGTTGCGGATAATTTACGGTTACGATATCTATCAAGATTTTAATCAGGGTCAAGTGGTATATGACTACCCTAGCCAAGGTGAAATAAACTCGGCGCGGTTTGCCAAAACTCCCATTAAAGAAGCTTTACAAGGACAATTGCGTATAGGCGATCGCTATGCTTATTGGATAGAAATAGCTAAACCTCGCAGCGGTAAAGCTTTCACCGGACAAATGACGGTTTTACTCAAAAATGATGTAGAAAAATTGCTCAAAGAATTACAAACTCGTTGAACCTTAACCTCCGCCAAACCCTCCAGATGGCGGGGTTTGCCATAGACCAGAAAAAATACTTTCCGTAGCCAGAGAAATTCTAATTAAATCTTCTTTGAGTAGGGGCGGCCAGTCTACCCCCGCTTTCCGCCCAGCTACATATAAATGCTGTGTCTTTACACCTAACTGATAAAGGGCAAAGGTTAATTCTCGGTCTAGATTGGGTGCATCTTTGAGGGCTTCAAACACGACTTTTAACGCCAACAAAATTGAGGTAATCTGACCGGGAACAGGTGGTTTTCCCTGCTTCATCCGCATCAACAAAGCATCAGGGTTTTCTTCGGTTGTGATTGTTTGAGAGACCAGCAGTTTGCGGGCTGTGTCGTAATTCATTAGCTAAACACAGATAAGAAGGCAGGAGGTAGAAGGCAGGAGGCAGGAGGGAAAGTTTCTCTGGTTTGCATCCTACTTATATTTCAATACGGTTCGTTAACGGGTTAATTTTTTTAGATACCCCCAACCCTCTTTCAAAAGGGGGCTAATAAGCCTCTTTTACCCCCTTTTGAAGGGGGTCGCCGCAGGCTGGGGGATCTTAACTGAACCGTATTGACTTATCATTCTGTCTACCTGCTTAGACACTGCTAATTTATCAGTGTTTATCTGTTGATTCAAATATTTGTTTAACTTTGTGCCTCAATTTGTTTCACTACCGTCAGCGCTGAGTAACTCACGCCAGCTGTACCTTCGCCGGGATGGGTGGAGTCGCCGACTAACCACAACGAGTTAATGGGTGTGCGGTTGGCGAAACCAAAAGGGCCAAAAGTGGGGATTCTTTGACCGATGCCCCCAACTATACCGCGATCGCGTCCGGTGTAATAAGCAAAGGTGCGGGGTGTGGCGGCTTCTTGATAAATGATGGTTTCGGGTTTGAGATAGAAATATTTGTTGAGATGGGCGATCGCTTGTTCTGTATATTTTTGTTTCAGTCCTGGATAATCTGAAGTTTGCCACCATTGTTGATAATCAACGAAAGATGAAGCAATAATTGTCGCTTTGCCTTCAGGTGCGCGACCATCACCAGAATGACTGACGGAAACAAACAAGGAATTATTCTCGCCTATGAGGCCGTTAGCGTCGTAGAGAAATTGTAAATGGGGCGGACAATCTAAAGGAATAGCATTCGCATCTACGCCCAAGTACACAACAAATGCCCCTGATGGTGGTGGGAGTTTTTCTACACGCTGTTTATATCCTGATGGAACTTGATCACCCAATAACTGCACTAAATTTTGAACAGTCACGTTAGCTACCACATGGTCTGCTGGTTCTGTCCAAACTTCGCTTGTTTTTTGGTTGCGGATAACAACGGCGGTGGCTTGAGTATTTTCAACTTTGATGTGTTCGACAGTATGACGCATTAACAAGCGTCCGCCGTCTCTCTCTAAAGCTGTGACTAGGCGATCGCTCAACACCTGCATACTACCTTGCAGATGATACAATCCTTGGGGCAGTTGGGAGACACTCAAAGCTGTTGCGGCATAAAGTAATGCTGTCTCTTCAGCACTGACCTGAGAATACAACTTCAATTGCAAATCTAAAAAGGTTTTCAATCGCTGGTCATTACCCAGTCCGCATAATCTTAAGGCATCACCTACTGTTAATAAGGTGAAAGGCACAGTAATCAAGGTGTTAGGACGCACAGCCTGAATTAATTGCCATAAATCCCACAAGTTACGCGGCGGTAACACTGGGTCACGCCCTTGAAATTCCCAACTAGCCTCAAATAAAGTTGCCATTAGCTGCCAGAATGGTTCGCTACCCGGAAATTGCCGTTGTCTTTCCTCACGCCATTTATCGGGGTCACGCCAAACATTAATAGGCGTGTTTTCACCCGGTAAATAAACTGCACAAGCAGGGTCACAAGGGGTAGCAGGCGGTAAATCAATTCCTAGTTCCGCAAAGATGCGGTGGTGAATTCCTCCTGGTTCCAACCCAGCAACTTGAGTTGCACCAACATCAAAGGTGAACCCTTGACGCTTAAATGTAGACGCACAGCCTCCCGGTACAATGGCTTGGTCAAGGACTAAAACGCTGTAGCCACGATGGGCTAGTAATGCCGCAGCAGTCAGTCCACCAATACCTGCACCAATCACTACAACACGAGATTTACTTTTGTCAATAGCAGTAATGGACATGGATATCTAGTTTATATTTCTTAATATTTCTATTCATAATTTTAGATTACTTAGAAACATTAAGTCTGTAGGCAAAAATCTACTGACGTTAAAAAAGCAACATAAAGTGTACTAACTATCCCAGTGATTAGTATGTTCTTGAGTAAAAAGAATATACATAACGCCGTGTGCAACTTTCTCTCAAACCTAACCCCCAACCCCTTCCCTCGTAGGGAAGGGAGCAAGACTCAAAGCCTCTCCCCGAAGCGGGGAGAGGTTTGGAGAGGGGTTTCAGGAATAAGTCGCACATCGCGTTACATAACTAATGCAACAACAAGAGATATTTTGGGGTGACGGATAAGATAAAGGAATAAGAACGCTGTAAACTCACCACAACCCATGACCTCAACCCTGTTCAAATCTTCTCGTCTCAATTCTCCAACACTACACCGCTTACCTAATGGCTTGACAATCATTGCTGAACAAATGCCCATTGATGTTGTCAACCTCAACCTCTGGATTAAAGTTGGTTCAGCAGTAGAATCTAATGCGATTAACGGTATGGCTCACTTTTTAGAACACATGATTTTTAAAGGAACTGAGCGACTTGCCAGTGGAGAGTTTGAACGTCGCATTGAAGAGCGTGGTGCTGTGACGAATGCTGCTACGAGTCAAGACTATACTCATTACTACATAACTACTGCGCCCCAAGATTTTGCGGAACTGGCTCCACTGCAAATAGATGTCTTATGTAATCCGAGTATTCCTGATGATGCCTTTGAACGTGAGCGTTCTGTGGTTCTAGAAGAAATCCGCCGTTCTGAAGATAATCCCCACCGCCGGACTTTTCGCCGCGCGATGGAAATGGCATTTGATACTTTACCCTATCGCCGTCCGGTGTTGGGGCCAGAATCGGTCATATCTGGGCTAGAACCCCAACAAATGCGAGATTTTCATGCTCAATGGTATCAACCGCCAATGATTACGGCTGTAGCTGTGGGCAATTTGCCTGTAGAACAGTTAATTGAAACTGTTGCTGAAGGATTTACACAGCTAGATAAGAATCAAGAGTTAAGAGTTAAGAGTCAAGATTCAAATAACTATCCTGAATCTGCATTTACCGAAATTGTGCGGCGAGAATTTGTTGATAAAAGCCTTCAGCAAGCAAGACTCGTGATGGTGTGGCGGGTTCCAGGGTTAGCCGAATTAAACCAAACTTATGGATTAGATATCTTAGCCGGAGTTTTAGCACACGGAAGGACATCAAGATTAGTGAGAGATTTGCGAGAAGAACGAGGATTGGTTTCTTCCATCGCAGTTAGCAATATGAGCAATTTACTCCAAGGTACATTTTATATTTCTGCTAAATGTGCAGTGGAAAACATAGCCGCTGTTGAAGATGCGATCGCCCAACACATCCGCCGATTACAAACAGAGTTAGTCACAGAAAAAGAAATCGCCCGTGTCCGCAAACGTGTCGCCAACAGATTTATCTTTGGAAACGAAACCCCAAGCGATCGCAGTGGTTTATATGGTTTCTATCAATCTTTAATAGGCGATTTAGAACCAGCCTTCAATTACCCACTGCATATTCAACAACAAGAAGCTAACGATTTACTCTTAGCAGCTAATCAATATCTCTGTCCCGAAGCTTATGGTGTAGTGGTCATAAAACCAGTGTAAATTTTAGTCATTTGTTATGTGACATTTGACTATGCTAAATGTCCCATTACTTGATTGCTGACGTAATTTCATACTTCATACTTCAGAATGATTTGGACTGAAATTGATGCCCATATTAGTCGGGTAACTGGTGAAAAATTTCAAACTCAACAGCAGCGTTCTGTGAGTGGCGGATGTATTAACCAAGGTTACGCCGTTACTAATGGTGAAATCACATACTTCGTCAAACTTAACCAAGCATCACAAGTTACGATGTTTGAGGCTGAGATGTTGGGGTTAAAGCAAATGTTAGCCTCAAATAGCATTCGTGTACCCAAGCCTATTTGTTGGGGAATATCAGGCAATTCTGGCTATATCGTGTTGGAATGGTTAGAAATGGGTGACGGTAATACCCAATCTTGGGCAGAAATGGGGCTTAAGTTAGCAGAAATGCACAAAACAACCAGCCAACAGGGTTTCGGCTGGGACACAAATAACACTATAGGTTCCACTCCCCAAATCAACACTTGGACAGCAGATTGGGGAGAATTTTATTGCAAACATCGCCTCGGCTATCAATTTCAATTAGCGAGAAGACGAGGCGGGAATTTTCCCAAACAAGATGAATTATTAGTCGCGATTCCCGAACTATTAGCCAATCACGAAGTACAACCATCCTTAGTCCACGGCGATTTATGGGGCGGGAATGCTGGATGCACTGTGTTAGGCGAACCAGTAATTTTTGATCCTGCCACTTATTATGGCGATCGCGAAGTTGATATCGCTATGACAGAACTTTTTGGTGGTTTTCCATCCGCTTTTTATCAAGGTTATCATGCAGCTTTTCCCTTAGATACAGGGTATGAACGCCGCAAAACTTTGTATAACTTGTATCACATTTTGAACCACTTCAATTTATTTGGTGGTGGTTATGGTTCTCAAGCCAATCGGATGATTGACCAAATTTTGCGGTGAGGATTAGGGAATGCGATCGCCATAACTTTGTCCGTTGTCATTTGTATTTACAAAGGACTAACGACTAATAACAGTCTCAATCAAAAAATGTGCAATTGGAACGCACATCAACTTATTAATCCCTACATTTACCATGTCGGAGACAATCGCCTGTTTGATCTTCTCTAGAGAAGATACGCCACGGTACTAAATTAATTTGAGTGTTTATACTTTGACTGGTGCTATTATTAGCAACAATAGATACATGTTTATCACTCGCTAAACTGGGTTCCGCATTGTAAAAATAAGCAGGTAATGCCATTAGTCCAATGCAAATTATCCTATACATACAAACCTCAGCAAATAATTTCCGATTGCGCTATCTGTGAAGATGCCACCTTGATGAATCGGACTTTTCAAACTGAGCATTGTATCAATTTATGCAATGCTACTAGCCGCAGAGACGTAATTTCTAAAATATCAGTTCCATCCCCATATTTATGTAGCTTATAGGATGGTGATGACTCATAAGATGGCTTCCCACTAACTTATGCAATCCTTACCACAAAGAAACAGGAAAAAAATCCTCAATCAGAAATAAACATAATTTTGCTGGTTAGTTTTTCAATTAAAACTGGTGCAACAATACTCATAACTTTGGCAGTGGTGTAAGGGAGTAATAGAATAGTTAACAAATGTTGCCTAATAGCCTACTCATGACTCCTTCATCAGAAGCTGAAACTATCACTAATCCCAATATCGACCTAGAAGGACAAGGCAACTCAGACACTGATCCTCTTGATGAGTTGCCTGGTGAAGTCGAAATGTCTCTGTTCGACCACTTAGAAGAGTTACGACAACGGATATTCTATTCACTAATCGCTGTAGTCATTTTTGTTATCGGCTGTTTTCTAGCTGTCAAGCCGATTGTGCAGTTACTAGAAGTACCAGCAGCAGGGGTCAAATTTCTCCAGCTTGCACCCGGAGAATATTTCTTTGTCTCCTTAAAAGTCGCCGGCTACAGTGGACTTGTACTGTCTACGCCTTTTATCCTTTATCAAGTTATCCAGTTTGTCCTCCCAGGGTTAACACGCCGTGAACGTCGCTTAGTAGGGCCAATAGTTTTAGGGTCGAGTGTGTTATTTATTGGTGGGTTAGTATTTGCCTATTCTGTTCTTATCCCCGCCGCTTTGAGGTTTTTTATTAGCTATGGCGCTGATGTTGTAGAACAACTGTGGTCAATTGATAAATATTTTGAATTTATACTGCTGCTGTTATTTAGCACTGGCTTGGCATTTCAAATTCCGATTATTCAGTTATTGTTGGGTAACTTAGGAATCGTCTCTTCCGACAGAATGCTTTCGGGTTGGCGCTACGTGATTATGGCAGCAGTAATTTTAGGTGCAGTTCTTACTCCTTCTACTGACCCGTTAACTCAAGCTTTGTTAGCCGGCGCAGTTTTAGGGCTTTATATGGGTGGAATTGGGTTAGTTAAACTCACGGGTAAATAATACATAGCAATAGTGAATCAGTCACTCTTGTTTTGATTAGTTTCACCATTTCTTCACCTACACCTTTTGCTGATGCAGGATTTTGTTTGTTAAAAATCAAATACGGCTTGCTTTTAAAAAATATGAAAGACAATTGCCAAAAACTAAAATTTTGTTAGAGTTACTATCTAAATCAGCATAAAAGAATTACATAATTTACTCATAAAATGTATTGCAAAAATTCAAAAGCCTGCAATACATTTAAGTGTGTTACAGTGCCATATCAAAAATAAACTAGCTCAAACTATCCACTCAGAAGCGCGTTCACCTAAATCGAGGGGAATGCTGACAGCTTTACCGAGCCGGGGGCGTTCTTTTGTTTGGGTAATAAATGTTTGTACCTGTGCTGTACCACCTAAAGCATTAAGATAATTAGCGATGGTATCAAGATGTTCTTGGTACTCTGCCTCTGTTAAGGGAAAAGAAGCTTGCTCTAGATATTTCCACATTATTTGCAGAAATATCTTGCCTTGAGTACGGCGGAACTGGACATCGTAAGAATGTCCCCACTTATCAAGTAACAGTTGGTGTAATTCCTTTCCTGTCATAGCTTGTCTCAATTAGATTTTACATTTAGTTATGATGTTAAGTTCCGTAACTCAAGTATGATAGGGATATAAAGAAATGTAATGCTAACAGAAAAGATGCTAAAAGTATCTTGCAACAAAGAAGTTTAGCATCGTTGGTTAGCATTTCGACCCAGACAAGAGTTGCTCAAGCATTAGTACTCTTGTCAGAATGCTTAAACAAAATATACAAAGAGCGAGCGCGTAGGATATGGCTCAATTTTCGGAATCAATGGACGTGCCTGATATGGGTCGTCGTCAATTCATGAACCTGCTCACTTTTGGGACTGTCACTGGAGTAGCTCTGGGTGCATTGTATCCCGTTGTTAACTACTTTATTCCTCCGGCCGCTGGTGGTGCTGGTGGTGGTACAACAGCCAAAGACAGCCTCGGCAACGATGTGAGCGTCAGTCAATTTCTCGACAGCCATAACGTAGGCGATCGCACCCTCGTTCAAGGATTGAAGGGCGACCCCACCTACATTGTGGTCGAAAGCAAAGAAGCTATTACCGATTACGGCATTAACGCTGTTTGCACCCACTTGGGTTGTGTTGTTCCTTGGAACGCTGCGGAAAACAAATTTAAATGTCCTTGCCACGGTTCGCAATACGATGCAACTGGTAAAGTAGTCCGAGGCCCCGCACCACGTTCTTTGGCTTTAAGCCACGCCAAAGCCGAAAACGACAAGATTGTTTTGACCCCCTGGACTGAAACCGACTTCCGCACCGGCGAAGAACCTTGGTGGGCATAATTTTTAGTCAATAGTCCAACGTCCATAGTCCATAGCAACTATTGACCATTGACCATTGACCCTTGACCCTTGACTACTTCATCCAAGAATCGTTGTCCTTATAGAGATGAGAAATTCCTTTACAACAGCGAGGTTAACTCGCAGTGCTAGAGCAATTACTAAAACATTGCTCATAGCGATCGCTACAGTAACATTCTTCTTTACTAGCGATATTGCTCTGCCTCAAAGTGCTGCTGCTTATCCCTTCTGGGCGCAGCAAACCTATCCTGAAACGCCCCGCGAACCGACAGGTAGAATCGTTTGTGCTAACTGTCACCTAGCAGCCAAGCCCACAGAAGTAGAAGTACCTCAATCAGTGCTGCCTGACACAGTATTTAAAGCTGTAGTCAAAATTCCCTACGATACCAGCGTGCAGCAAGTTGGTGCAGATGGTTCTAAAGTTGGCTTAAACGTCGGTGCAGTTTTAATGCTACCCGAAGGTTTCAAGCTGGCACCTGAAGACCGCATTCCTGAAGAACTGAAAGAAGAAGTCGGCGACACCTACTTCCAAACCTATAAAGAAGGTTCAGACAACGTTGTAATTGTTGGCCCCTTACCTGGCGAACAATATCAAGAAATCGTCTTCCCAGTTCTTTCTCCTAACCCAGCAACTGACAAAAGCATCCACTTCGGTAAGTATTCAGTTCACGTAGGTGGAAACAGAGGTCGCGGACAAGTTTATCCTACTGGCGAAAAGAGTAACAACACTGTTTACAACGCTTCTGCTGCTGGCACCATTAGCAAGATTGCTAAAGAAGAAGATGGTGACGGTAACGTTAAATATTTAGTGAACATCACAACCGAAGCTGGTGATGTGGTCACTGATACAATTCCTCTTGGCCCAGAACTGATTGTTTCTGAAGGACAAGCAGTAAAATCTGGTGATGCTTTGACAAGTAACCCCAACGTTGGTGGCTTCGGTCAAAAAGATACAGAAATTGTGTTACAAGATTCCAGCAGAGTTGGTTGGTTAATCGCCTTTGTCTCTCTGGTAATGTTGGCTCAAGTAATGCTAGTTCTCAAAAAGAAACAGGTTGAAAAAGTTCAAGCTGCTGAAATGAATTTCTAAAATTCTCTGATAAATCCTTTTTTATAAAGACAGGCAATATGCCTGTCTTTTTTAGTTCTCAGATTGTTATTTTATCCAGAGTAATTGAAGAGTGCTAATCAGTTTGTGTCCAAGAACAAGGAAAATAAGCTAATAATCACTTAATTTGCTTGTTGAGACCGCAAGGGGGCAGGGGAGCAGAGGCGCAGGGGAGAGGGTTTGAAGTTTTTCCCTAAAATTTCAATTGTGCAACTTGTAAGCACAAAAGCTTATCTATCTAACCCTCTTCTGTCACTTTCCGGATATA